>NZ_JACJPJ010000083.1:0-25657 GCF_014696015.1 Oculatella sp. FACHB-28
TCATCGACATGACAGAACAGGGATTCTAGACTAAGCATGGGGCGGTTAGATGAGTTAAAAATTAGGTACTTTCAACTCTATCTATTTCGCCCCTCCTTATCCCGAACTCACGTTATTTAGTGTGAGAACCCTGTCCAGACACAAAACTTTGGCGGACGGTTGAGGAATTGTCCTGGTTATTAGCAAGTTATAAAAACGAGGAAAGGTTAGAAAAAAGAAGGCAGGGCTAAGCCCTGCCTTCTTTTTTCTAACTCAAGTAACTAGCACTATATACAAAGAAACACACGAACTGACAGCACACACGATTCACAGCAAACAAACGGGAAGCCTTGCTCCAGCTAGCTTTGCTTGCTCCAGGCAAGCATGGGTCAAGTTTGCTTCACTCAAATCAGCTCCATATAGTTCAGCTTGGCTCAACCGGGTTTCACTCAAATTAGCGCCTCTCAAATTAGCGCCTCTCAAGTTTGCGCCTGTGAGGTCTTGTTGACTGAGGTTTGCCCCCTGGAGGTTGGCTTCTGTAAGATTGACTGACATTAGGTTTGTGCTTCGCAGATCTGCACCTGCCAAGTCAGCATGGCTCAGATCTAATCCACCCAGGTTGGCTCCATACAAGTTGGCGTTTCGTAGCTTTGCCTGTTTAGAAATTGTCTCCGTCAGATCTGCATGGGTTAAATCGGCTGTTTCCAGGGTGATATCCATCAAATCAGCCCGCCCTAAATTAGCACTTTTTAAGTTTGCACCTGTCAAATTTGCATTTCTCAGGTCAGCCGCCCGCAGGTTTGCCCCTTGAAGATTTGCGCCAACGAGTTTTGCCTGTCTAAGAGTTGCTGCACTGAACCTGGCGTTTTGCAGATTTGCGCCGCTTAAATCAATTCCGATCAGGTTTGTCCAGTTTAAGTTTGCTCCGGTTAGGTCGATTTCTCTAAAGTCTCGTCGTCCCTGCAAATACTGCTGCTTGAAGTCTACGATGTCCACTCAGGTGCCTCCTAAGGGTGAATTGTGTTTGGGCTTTTAACATCGAACCTGCGTATCAAATGACCGAGCATTGCTAAGCACTCACTACTTACAGACCAAAACTGACAGGATTAATGAAGCAAAAACAAGGATGAACTGAGGATTGACCGAGGATAGACCAGCGCTGACTGATGAGTAAATCTACTGTCTGTGTTGCGCGTATTGCGGAGAGTGCAGAGTCAGGATCAATATAGCTTGAGAAAGATTATGCGATTAGAAAGATTTGTGTCGTAAGGGAAAATTTCGTTACAAATAGGAGGGCGATCGCCCCCTCCTAACCCCTATTCCAGATGGGTTTCCTCTACAACATATTTAGCGTAGTGTATGAAATGAATACGCTATAGATAGAGGTTTGACCATCGTGAGCGACGATCAGCTTCTGCTTTTTTCTCCAGAAGATCTGCGCGGCTACCGAAGCTTAGGACGACAGGAAGAGTTTTTAGAAAGGGACTGTGTTGCTTTGCAATCCTGGAAGCAGCGCATCTTTCAATATCAGCAAAAGGTAAAAATCAGCCCTCCGACAGAGCAAGGAACGCTGTTTGATCCGGGAATTACTTCTAGTTCAACCCAGCCTGACCCTGACGGTATTAACCCATTCAACCTGCCGCAACAGAATACAGAATTTTGGCGTTGGAAAGCAGCAGATCAGGGTACGGCAGCTCTCTATTTTGTGATCGATTATGAGCTACCGATTTTGCTCTATGTGGGTGAGACAGTAAAGTCAAATCAACGCTGGAAAGGCGTACACGACTGCAAGCGCTATCTGCTGAATTACCGACAGATTCACTATCAGCATCAACTCACGTCTATGTTAGGTATCGCATTTTGGACCGAAGCACCCGTAGCAACTCGCCCCCGACAGCGGTTAGAGTCGGCTTTGATTTATAAGTGGCGATCGCCCTTCAACAAAGAAAATTGGGATTTTTGGGCAACCCCATTTGTGGGCGGCAAGTAGCTCACTGGCTACTTATTTCCCTTTCTTCAGATTCAAGCACCTGACGTTCTTTTTCAATCTCCAGGGCTTTTTCGAGATTGCTAATGTAAAACTCTACGCGGTGGTCATTGATTGCATCTAAACCTTGCTTAAATACAGCACGGCTAAACCCAATGAGAGAATCAAACCGCCGATAGAGCCAACCGGGTTGTTTAACTAAACCCCCAAAAGCGTTGAAATAGAACGTTGTCCCTAGATGAATATAAATATGTGTAGGATTCCAGGGCAAATAAGGCGGCGGTACGCGAGGCACAATGTCATTGTTGTTGACAAATCGAAAAACTTTTCCTTTTAATGCTCGACCAATTTCATTCACAAACACCAAATCTCCCACGCGGGGCTGCCCAAACGTGTAAACACCCTGGATATTCTTCCGTCCTCGTTTGACTAACGAGGATGCGGCAACGGTTGCTAGTGCGCCACCTAAACTATGTCCGGTGATGAAAATTGGGAAATTAGATTTTCGTCCTGCACCCCAAATTTCAAGCTGTTTTAACACACCTTCTTCTACACTCCGCCATGCTGCTTGGAAACCTCGATGTACCTGACCAATCGGTGGAGTCGTATCTTCATCTAAAGGTTCCATACTTGTGGCAATGGCAAACTTTTCAAAGCGTGTTCTGGCGTTTGTTCTCCAATCTTGTATTTCTTGACTGCCGCGAAAAGCGATGATGACATAATCTTTTGTCTTAAACATAAAAGCCTGGGTGTCTCGCTCACGGTTGTTGAGATATTTAAAGTTTTCTAGGTCTTGAATGCCCCATCGGCGGACACAAATTTCTTTGATATAACTCAAATCTGAGTAAACTAGATTGGCTGCTTTGGCTAAGCTGAGCGCAGTTTGAAGATCAAATTCGTGTAAACCTTTTGACAAGTCAGCGAAGTCAAATTCTTTGTAAGGGGTCGGTAAAATGCGATAACCAAACCGCTCAAAGAGTTTGATTACACCTGAAAAACCATATCTATGAATGTAGGTATAAAGCTGATCATAAAATTTGGAAGCGTCCTGACGTTTATATTCCTGGTCGGCAATAAGTCGAATCCAGTAAATCATCCAGGGGCGAATTTCATCAACAGTGAACATGCCTGATTCAACGAAGTAGCCAAAATGCTCAAGCCCATTTAGCATTTTGTTGAACCAGTCTCTCAGCCCGGTTTCAATGTGATATTGCCGCAGCTTTTTTTTGTATCCTTCTAAGGTTTCTTCATCGACGGTACTTCCCTGTTCTGCGGCATTAACTTTTTGCTGAAGCTGATCGATTTCTTTCTGATAAATTCTGCGGTCTTCGTGGGTTCCTAGTGCCCGACAAAGCAGTTCGTTATTGACCCGAAAAACGATTTTGTCTTCTCCGTTTTTAATTTCGTAATCTCGATATTCCTCAAAGTCCAGAATCTTGAGCGCTTTCCAAATGTCTGGATCTTGCTCAAATTCTTTGACAGTTTTACGTAAAAACTCAATTCGGTACCAGCGTTCGTTTTGGTTGTATCGATAGACACCAAAGCCGATCGCGATCGCCCCTCCAATCAATCCGAGCGCGATCAACCACTGAGTAGCGGGTAGGGATAAGCTTGCTAGGTCAGATTCAGGCAGATCAGGCTCTTGGGCGATCGCCACTTCAATAGGCGCATCACTAGGTAAAGGAGTATTAGACACCACAGAAGCGGCAGGCTGAATCGATGCAAGGGAACTCGTTAAGGATAGTGATGCAACTAGAATCGCAGAAAAAAACTTAACACCCATAGTTCCCTACCCTGAAACAGCTTTTAGATGCTATCAGGGGAAAAGACTTTATCCAGTGTTTTTAAGGTTTAGTTCATGTTAAATAAGATACGAATTTGGAGAATTGTGAAGGGATGACTTTAAGGAGGAATCAGCCTGTTATTGAAGGGTAGACCGAATCAGGTTGAGGCGATCGCTTGAAGTAAAAACTGCAAGGAAATTTCTGTTGAGGTAGCACCAAAGTGTACTCGAACGAGGTCTATGCGTGCGGGTTGGCTGCTTTTAATCTGGTCGTGTTGCCATCCAATATCACTCTGTAGACGTTATGTCATTCTCCTCAGAAACTGTAAGTCCCATCACAGCTCAAAAAACGGTGTCTTGGAAACTGCTGGGATTTTTTATTCTCGTCGTGATTTTTAACCTTTGCCTCAACGCTCAAGTGTTGACGGTGGGATTGGCTTATTTCTATCACCCTGAATGGTGGAAGATTCATGTATGGCTGGTGCGCGGCTACAGCGGCTTGTCTCTCATTTTGTTGGTCTGGGCATATCGCATCACCCTTCCTCGTCGGGTGCAAAGCCTCACTGCCAGTCTGCCAGTTCTGCTGGGATTGCAATTTCTCACCATTCATCTCAAAACGCCGATTCCATTAGCGATCGCCCATCCGCTGATTGGTTTTACCTTATTTTCAGTGTCAACCACGTTAGTGCATCGCGTCAGTCGTTTTCTGTTTCCCAAAGAGGACGAAACTGTATGACACGAACTCACCGTTGCTTTGAATAACAAATCAGGACGAGACGTGATGGACTGGGTGCAGCTTGCAAAAGAGCAAGACTGCACCATTTTGGTGATTACTGATGGCAACTGCATTCTAGACGTAGCCAATCACCTTATTCACAGGGAAGAAGGGCGGCTAACTCAATATTGCAATTCAATGTATTGCAATCCAATGACAACTCTGTAGTAGGTGCCGGTTTACCGAACAAAAGGTGGGACAAGCCACACTCATGGAGCTCATATATTCCCATGCTACTATATGACTAGTCATATATAGGACAGCAAGAAACCATCTCGTCTTTAGGAGTTAAAGGTATGACCGTGCAAGCTGGAGTGCTACGAACCGTTGCTGGAATCATCAACAGCGTTGAAACGCTAGAAGGGGAAGGCTTCCTGGTGCGTCGTCCTTTTCCCAAAAGTAGCTTTTCAGCATTTGATCCCTTTCTCCTGCTAGATGAATTGGGTCCAATTCACCTGAAGCCGGGTCAAGCAAAAGGCGCACCCGACCACCCCCATCGCGGCTTTGAAACGGTTAGCTACATCTTGGACGGGCGCTTGCAACACAAAGACTCTGAAGGACACGCTGGACTGCTCAATTCGGGTGATGTGCAGTGGATGACAGCAGGCGCAGGAGTCGTCCATTCTGAAATGCCAGAGGCAGAATTTATCCGCACAGGAGGACGGCTTCACGGACTTCAACTGTGGGTTAACCTGCCTCAACGTGACAAGATGATTGCACCTCGCTATCAGGAAATTCCAGCAGCGCAAATTCCGGTTGCTCAAACTCTAGACGGGTCTGTAACGGTGCGGGTAATTGCCGGAGAAGCGCTAGGTGCAAAAGCGGTGATTGAGACGCGCACGCCGATTATCTATTTACACTACACCCTGCAACCGGGTGCCGCGATCGCCCAACCTGTGCCCCAGGAATACAACGCTTTTGCCTATGTCTTGGACGGTTCTGGACTGTTTGGAACCGAGCAAGAACCTGGAACTGATGGGCAAATGGTGATCTTTGCTCAGGATGGAGACGAGGTGGCGATCGCCAACCCTGCTCATGCTGAACAACCCCTCGATCTGCTGCTCATCGCTGGAGTTCCCCTCAACGAGCCAGTGGTGCGCTACGGCCCGTTTGTGATGAATACCGAAGCTGAAATTTCGCAAGCAATTGAAGATTATCGAAACGGAAGGATGGGACGAATTCATGTCTAACACACTGCAACAACGCATCAACCAGCATCAACTCCTCAGCACACTGCGAATTAAGTTGTTACGCCTGCATAAACTGTTGCTCAATACCGAGCGCAGAACTTATGAGCAAATACAAGGACAAATTTCTGGTGGCGAACTGCTACAACTGGTGATCAATCACGAACAGTTTGCCTGGTTGCACCGACTCTCAGAACTGGTTGTGCAGATTGATGAGCTGCTTCATGCAGATGAACCCGTTACAGCAGAGGCGATCGCCACTCTCATGTCAGACACGCGGACTTTGCTTACCCCCAACGAATTGGGAGATCATTTCGCGATGAGATATGACGCAGCGCTTCAGCGCAACCCGGATGTCGTGTTAGCTCACGCTGATGTCGTCATGTTGCTAGCGAGCTAATACCCATTTCAAACAACAGGGCTATATATGAAGGGGCATCCCGCCGCGCGGGATGCCCCTTCATATATTTGGAGAGAACGTAGGCTTCTTTGGCGTACTTTAGGAGTTTTTAACCTCCACCACCCCTCGAAACATGTTCATACCACAGGTGAACTCATATCGACCCGGTTTGTCTGGTGTAAACTCGATTGCTGTCGTCCGGTTAAGGGGAAGATCTTGAGCAATGCGGAAATCAGGAAAGCGCACTTCCTCAAGGCAGCTACTGGGGTCTTTGCGATCAAAATTTAGCCGCACGAGTTGACCTGCTTTCACCACAATTTGGCTCGGTTCATAACCGCCATCAACAGTCACAGTGACTTCCTGAACCCCTCCTTGGGCTGTAGCTTGGCGTGATTTTGGTTTGCTTAAGAGAAACCACCATAGCTCCAACCCAATCAATCCTAAACCGCTTGCGGTCACGGCTCCCTTGAGCCACAGGGGTTGTTCAATACGTTGAAAGTCTCCATGCTCTGTAGCCCCATGCTCTCCGGACGGCATTTCCTCATGAGACATTTGGGCGATCGCCCCATCAGAAGTCAATCCCAGCAACATTAGAGATGTTGCAATAACACTTAAAGCTATTGAGCGATTAACCATTTGAACGCCTCCTATATTGCCCCTGCGATCTGCCCTGAAATCTCCACCGTTACCCAATTAACCATGACTCGTTGCCTTAAAGTTTCGAAGCCTCAAAGCATTCGTCACCACTGAAACCGAGCTAAACGCCATTGCCGCACCCGCAATAATCGGACTGAGTAACCAACCAAAAACGGGGTAAAGGATACCTGCGGCAATTGGAATTCCGGCAACGTTGTAGATGAATGCAAAAAACAAGTTTTGTTTGATGTTGCGAATGGTGGCACGACTGAGTTGAATTGCTGTAACAATGCCCTGCAAGTCACCCGAAATCAGAGTAATGTCGCTGGCGGCGATCGCCACATCAGTTCCCGTTCCAATAGCGACTCCGACATCCGCTTGAGCCAGAGCAGGTGCATCGTTAATGCCATCACCCACCATTGCCACAACTCGACCTTCTGACTGAATCGATTCAACGGTTGCCGCTTTTTGGTCGGGACGTACTTCAGCAAAGATACGCTGAATCCCAACTTCACGGGCAATTACATTGGCTGTTCGCTGGTTGTCTCCAGTCAGCATCACCACTTCTAAACCCATTTTTTGCAAAGTGCGAATGGCGTTAGCAGAAGAGGGTTTTACTGCATCAGCAATGCCCATGATGCCCTCGACTTTCCCATCTACCGCAATCCAGATTACGGTTTTGCCGAGATACTCCAGTCGCTCCCAGTGTTGTTGTAATGAGTTCGTTGCAATCCCTAACTCATTCATCCAACGGTGTGTGCCAATCTGCACCCATCGGTCAGACACATAACCCTGCACACCACTACCTGCGATCGCCTCAAACTCTTGGGCATTGGCTAACTCAATCCCCTGAGATTGGGCATATTGCACCACAGCTTCTGCTAAAGGATGTTCTGAGTTACGTTCAACGGATGCAGCTAGACGCAGTAGTTTTAACTCATTCCCATTTGCTGTCCCATTCACCGTTATGTAGTCGGTTACGGTGGGCTTACCTTGTGTAATGGTGCCTGTTTTATCAAGTACGATCGTTTGCAGCTTATGGGCTAGTTCCAGACTTTCGGCTCCTTTGATCAGAATGCCGTTCTCTGCTCCTTTCCCCGTACCCACCATAATAGAGGTTGGCGTCGCAAGACCCAGCGCACATGGACAGGCAATAATCAGCACTCCAACTGTTGTAATCAATGCCATCGTCACATTGCCCATGACGTTAAACCAGATGACAAAAGTGAGAATGGCGATCGCAATCACTGCTGGCACAAACCATCCCGTCACCTGGTCTGCCAACCGCTGAATTGGCGCTTTCGACCCCTGCGCCTGCTGCACCAGTTTTACAATCTGCGCCAGGAAAGTATCCTTACCGACTCGCGTTGCCCGAAACTTAAAGCTGCCTGTTTTGTTGATAGTGGCTCCTATCACTTCATCCCCAGGCTGCTTTTTCACAGGCACACTTTCACCCGTCACCATTGCCTCATCAATTGTGGAAGCGCCCTCCACAATTTGGCCATCCACCGGAATTTTTTCACCAGGGCGAACGAAGATAACATCGCCCAAAACCACTTCAGCGATCGGAATATCGAGCTCGCGACCGTTGCGAATCACTCGTGCTGTCTTCGCCTGCAGCCCCATTAGCTTCCGCATTGCTTCTGAGGTCTGTCCTTTTGCCCGGTTCTCCAGGAGTCGCCCCAATAGAAGCAAGGCAATGATTACTGCCGCTGCTTCAAAATACACATCGGGCTGAAGTCCCTGAGCAATAAACCATTGGGGTAGAAGCGTAGGGAATAAAGAGTAGAGATAAGCTGTTCCCGTCCCCACCGCAACCAATGTATCCATCGTTGCGGTGTGTCGCTTCAACGCTTTCCAGGCATTCACAAAGAACGATCGCCCTGCCCAAAATAGTACTGGGGCAGTTAGCACAAGCTGAAGCCAGGGATGATGCAGCCACATGGGAACAAAGGGAATCGGTAAACCTGTCATGGCAGGCAACGACCCAATCACCAGAACAGCGCTGACGATGCCACTAAACCAGACTCGGCGGGTGAGTTTGCGGTTTTCCGCTTGGCGTTCTTGCCGTTCGGCATCATCTTCGGGTGCTAACACATCCTCTTGCATGGGCAGAGCTGCATATCCCGCTGCATCAACCGCACCCTGAATGGTAGATATATCCGTTTTGCCTGGATCATAAGTGACGGTCGCTTGCTCAGCCCCAAAATTTACGTTGCATGCCTCGACTCCAGGCACAGAACGAATGGCATCTTCAACGTTGCTAGCGCAGGAGGCACAACTCATGCCTCGCAGCCTCAAGTTTGCTGTATCCATGACGGATTCCCTCGATTCTTCAAAAGATTGAAGTAAATTAGTTCCTGGTTGTGGTTCAGCCAGTGAACGGATTTTGCCTACGCCACTGTGTAGCCTGCATCGGCGATCGCTTGTTTCACCGCTGTTTCTGATTGCTGCGTTTCAACTTTGACCTGCTTTGTCTTGGGGTCAGCCTGAACTGTAGCCGCAGGGTCGATCGCCTTGATTGCCTTAGTGATGGTGTCGCTGCAAGCAGAGCAAGCCATATTGGGAACTTGAAGTTCGAGAGCCATGATGTAAATCCTTGAACAGTGTTCGACTACATCCATGATGAACTCTCCAGTACACTAGACAGTCAAGGGGGTAAATAGAAATTTTTGTTTAACGTTCAACCCGATCTCCAGCTCTGTCCCTAGTAGGGATGAGCATGAATCTGCAAAGATGGGATGCATTACTAACCCGAGGATGCAACATTTATTCTTCCGTGACTTTGCCTCGCGCCGCCTTGATCTGACTACGTTTGGTTTTGCGATCTAAACGCTTTCTCTGGGAGCTTCGGGTAGGCTTGCTAGGTTTGCGAGGTTTTGGTAAGACGATCGCACTCTTGATTAAAGCTTGCAGCCGTTGCAAAGCTTCTTCCCGGTTTTGCTCCTGGCTGCGGTGTTCCTGAGCTTTGAGGACAATCACTCCTTCTTTGGTTATGCGCTGGTCATTCAGCTTCAACAATCGCTCCTTGTAGCGTTCGGGCAGTGAAGAAGCCCCAATATCAAAGCGCAGATGAATCGCCGTTGCTACTTTATTAACGTTTTGCCCACCCGCCCCTTGCGATCGCACCGCACTCATCTCAATCTCATGCTCTGGAATACTCACCGTATTAGAAATTTGCAGCATGATTACCAGTTTAATGCAGAACAATTAATCATTTTCCTGGGCAGGCGTTAAGTGAGTTTATCCGAGTCAAATCTACTCCAGCATAAAGTACTAGGTTTAGTATTGGTTCCCTCCAGAGTTGAAGATTGTTCAAGCCCCAGACTTACTTCCAGAGCAATTGCATTGTATTATCTAGGACGAGCAATTTAACTTTCCAAAAGAGCGTTTTCCCACTCATTCAGCGTTACTGTAGTACCCAATAATCAACGAATCAAATAAAAATGTTGAATATATTTTGTATTCTATTAATCTGCGCTCAACTGCATTTTCTCTTTAGCATCTTTACGGTTGGTTTGGCGTTTCAATCCTGGCTTAATCGAATTTGGCCATCGACGACTTTAACCCAGACATCCTATAGTTCTCTATTGTTGCCTATTGCTTTAGCCCTTTACTGGAATGCAGCCCAATTTTATATTTTCTATAGCACGGGACTGCTATCCTCAAAATACATTCTGGCTCTTAAATATTCGCTTGATATTCTGATAGTTATAACTGCACTTACCTTAAACTACTCCTACACCCGCAACATACTTCGTCAGGTAAAGGCTGTCATAACTCGAAAAGCAACCTGGTGCTTAGGCATTGTTGCTCTCGCTATAGGATTAGCTTCCTTCTACTACTTTCCTTATGCTTTTGATAATGCTCAACTGAGTTGGACACAATATTTGATTAGACCAGAGATTTCATTCTGGGAGTCCAATAATTACGGACAAATTGGCTATTCATCTCTTATCTACTATGTGGGAAATCTGTTCAGTCATATTCCTCTAACGACCGTTTCTAGTGCCTTTAAGCCAGCTCTGTTCATTTTAATTCTCCTGTGTTGTTTCTACATCTTTGAACAGCTTTGCTACAAACCCCTATGGCTCTTTTCAGCTCTTTATTTCTTTATTCTATTTTTTAGCGCTTTTGGTCAATGGGGTGCTTTTGTTACAGGAAAACCATCAATCTACGGAGTCATATTTAGCATGGTTTTCTTTGCATCGTTTCTTAAACCTTTCAGAGAAATAAAATTTTACGAGGCAAATTTATACTTCTCCGTAGCTGCTTTTAGTGGCGTGATCACTATACCTTATATGGCTATGTTCAGTGTATTCTTGTTTTTTACTTCTACTGAAAAGAATACTCTGATCAGAAAATTTCGCAATCTGGAAATTGTTGCTCTCTTTCCTCTTTTTATTGCAGCCTCATACGCTACATCCTTATCTCGGGTATCGGTTGCTATTAGTTTATTGGTCTTTCTATTAATAATGAGCGTTGCAACAAAAATCGATTTTGATTCCGTTAAAAATCATCGAGTTTTTAATAGTAGATTTCTAATGCAAGGAACGGCTTTTCTTCCATTAGTTGGAATGATTGCTAGCTATTTCCTCATGCCAGCAACTCTTATACCGGATGGCAGGTCACCTTTCCCGTTGGATGGAACTACAACACTTGCTGAATATTTTCTTTATCAAGATAAAAGGATTGCGCCAGTAGTGATTATTCTTGGAGTAATCAGTGCTATTGTACTACCCTTTATAGTTAGCCGAAAAGACAGCTTTGGAATCCAGGCTCTTTGCATTTGGCCCATTGCTACAATCGTGGCTGTTTTAGTTGTCGTGCATCTTAACATTCCTCTTCCTCTCCACCCAGCTATATTTTGGAATGTGATTAAGGATGTTGTTCAGTGGTACGGAGGTCCACTCTTTGGATTGTTAATGCTCTTGGCTATTCTCCAAACCTTTTTTCTCTTTAAGAAGCGTTTGAGAGAAGCGAGATTACTACCTGAAAACAAAGAAAATAAGATTGTGCAGTTTGTAGGAGTTTTTCTTCTAACTGCTATTTTGTTGGGACATAGTGGATATTTTCAAAGAACACTGGCTTATCAACTGCCAACTTACACTTCTATCGGTGGACATCGTGATCGGAATCTTGCACTTTTAGCTGAACACATATGGAGCCGACCCGGAGTTAAAACATTTGTAATGACAGACAATTCCCGTTATTCCTACCCTAACGGAGTACTTAGACACTTTGGCTCATCCCCACAACGCTTAAATCAGGACACAAACAACTGGTCAAAGAGATTGGAAGAGGAGCAGGAATTTTGGATGCTCATTAACACTCCGTATACTGACACTTTCTTCACATGGTTAGATCGACAAAAAGGATCTTCTGAGTACATAATGCCTTTAACTCACAACAAGTACCATTTATTCTTCATCAAGTTAGATCAGCGCGGAGAAAGTGTGCTGCCCCAATTTGTACAGAGAAATTATGAACTTGGGACTTGGGTAAAGTTTGGCATTGGCGGAGATGGATGGATGTATGATTCTTTTGGTTGGACAGAGCCAGGGAGTTGGGGAAGCTGGACTGTAGGCAATGAAGCTTTGCTGACAATGGCACTTGATAAGTCAAGCTCGTCAAGTGATATCCTACTTTCAGCAAAGACTAGAGCTTTTATCCGTGACGTTCATCCAAGACTGGATGTAGATGTGATTGTCAATGGCGAACAGGTTGCTCAATGGGAGTTTGTCCATGGGCAGGCTGACGATGGAACGAGAACAGCCATATTGCCTGCAAGTTTGGTGAACAAGCAAAGCCCACTTCAAATCACTTTTAGCATTCCTAATGCTAAATCTCTTGCCGAACTTGGTCTTGGTGGCGATCAGCGTCAGTTTGGTCTTGGAATGCGTGAGTTGCGTTTAAGTGAGATTAATAGCTCACAGTAGGAACAGTTTTTGTTGAAAGGATTGAGTTGTCTTAATCATAAGCAAAAGCTAACAGCGACATCTCAATCCTCATATAACCCTGAGCGTAGTAGAACCAACCGCTCACCCAAGTGGGGTCATCTGCAAAAGCAAAAAAGTTCTCCCCTGTTGCTTCTATCCAGTTTTCAAGGGGAAATGTTTGCAGATCTGGTGGCAGATTAACTACGTGGCTTTAGTTCAGCCTTAGCTGAGAAACTCACGCGGATCGGTGACATATCCAGTCAGGGCAGAAGCCGCAGCCGTATAGGGAGACGCAAGGTAAACTTGTGATTGCTTGTTACCCATCCGTCCAGGGAAGTTGCGGTTAGTGGTGGAGACACAAACTTCTGGCTCGTTCATTCGCCCAAACGTATCTTTTGGACCACCCAGGCAAGCGGCACAGGACGGAGCCGCAGGTTCGATACAGCCTGCTGCTAGAAGAATTTCGGACAGAGTTTGTCCGTCATACTTCATGGTAAACAGGTCTTCGTACACTTTTTGGGTGGCAGGCACGATGTAAGTCGGCACTTTCACTTGATGCCCTTTAAGGATTTGAGCAGCGTGGAGGAAGTCGGAGGTTTTTCCACCTGTGCAGGAGCCAATGTAAACGCGATCGATTTTGACATCACTGCACTCCCGCGCTAGCGCCCGATTGTCGGGAGAATGGGGTTTGGCGACGACGGGTTCAAGCTGAGTGACATCATAGTGGCGATCGCTATAGAGCAGAGCATCCGCATCACTGTAAACTGCTTCAAAGGGTTTATCGGTGCGACTACGAACATACTCAAAGGTGGTTTCGTCGGGTGCAATCACACCATTTTTGCCGCCTGCCTCAATCACCATGTTGCACAGCGTCATCCGCTCTTCCATCGTCATGGCTTCGACAGCGGTTCCAGCGAATTCCATCGTCCGATAGGTTGCGCCTGCAACGCTAATGTCGCCGATGATTTGCAGAATTAAGTCCTTTGCTAACAGGTAATTGGGCATCTCACCATCCAGCACAAACCGCATTGTTGCCGGAACTTTGATCAGCAGCTTGCCCGTACCCAAAATAAAGCCCGCGTCGGTGTTGCCAATACCCGTTGCGAATTGCCCAAATGCGCCTGCATTGCAAGTGTGAGAATCCGTGCCAAACATCACTTCACCGGGGCGAGTGTGTCCTTCTTGCGCTAGGGCAACATGGCAAACGCCCTTGTAATCTGGGTTCGCTTTGAAGTTGGAGCGATCGGTAATGTCATAGAAATACTTGATATTCTGCTCGTGAGCAAAGTCGCGCAAAATATCAACGTTCCGGTTCGCCCGTTCGTCTGCGGTAAAGATGTAGTGGTCAGGAATCAGGACGATCTTTTCGGAATCCCAAACTTTAGCATCGGCTCCAAACTCGCGCTTAAACACGCCGATCGTGCCCGGTCCGCAAACGTCATGGGTCATCAGCAGGTCAACATTCACCCAAATGTTGTCTCCTGGCTCAACCCCAGCCCGACCAGAAGCCCGCGCCAAAATCTTTTCAGTCAGGGTCATCCCCATAGCGATCGCCTTCTCCTAAAGATAGACTTTAAATTCTATGCTAACCGACGCTATAGCATCTCAGCCCTTGTCAGGAGAATGTTGCTCAGATGTTGCAGGGAAGTCTATTGAGTGGTGTCCACTCACCAGAAGTACTTTGAATAGCTACATACATCTCATAACTAGAAGACTACATATTCTCTCAGGCACCTGAAGGGAGTTTACCGAGAGAGTCCATTTTTACGCTTAGCGGTTGGCAAGGTTATTCCAAAGGTTGGGTCGGTCACCTGTTGTGGAGATTTGATGAAATCTTGCTGAAACTATAGAAGTTAGTTGATAAATCAAGGCAAGTTTCTTGCTGGTTAGTTTTATTTATGACTTATCATGTGAAAAACCAAAATTGTCTCTAGACAGCACAAAGGCAGCTTTGAAGAGGCGAGGAAACATGACTTCGGTATGGAATGGACAAACTGCCATCATTCGGACAGAACGTGGGTTAACCATCGCGGGTACACGTATCACTCTCTACGATGTGATGGATTTCTTGAAAGCGCAGTATCCCTCTAAATTAATCCGCGACAAACTAAATCTCACAGACACACAGATCAATGCTGCTTTGGCTTACCTTGAAACAAACCGCACTCAAGTAGAGAGCGAATACCAGGAAGCTTTGCATGTCAGAGAAGAGATTCGCCAGTATTGGGAAGAACGAAACCGCGAACACTTTGCCAAGACTGCTACGGTAGCCCACAAGCCTGGGCAAGAAGCTCTTTGGGCAAAGCTTGAGGAGCAGAAAGCTAAACGCACCTCGCAGAGGATATGACGTTCCTGGTTGATTACAATCTTGACGGGTATGCTTTGACTTTTCTCGGACTTCTAACCAAACAAGGTTGGCTTGAGTTCTTACCTATTCGTTTTTTGACATTTGCAGAAGTTGGCTTACCTGTGGATGCCAGCGATCGCACCGTTTGGCGTTATGCTCAAGCCAATCAAATGATGATTCTCACCGCTAACCGCAACATGAAGGGCAAAGATTCATTAGAGCAAGTAATACGGGCGGAAAATTCAGCAGATTCATTTCCTGTTGTTACCATTGGGGATCTCAGCCGCCTTGACGAGTTTGACTATCGGGAGCAATGTGTTGAACGTCTAGTCGAGATTCTGCTTGAAGTTGAAAACTATATGGGAGCCGGACGGCTATTCATTCCATAAAGCTTTAGATTTCAAAGAATTTAGGAGGGCCCCTTCAAACTTGAATAATATGCAGTCCGGAAAACGCTACTGGTTTCGGGATACCTTAAAAATTCGAGGATCGGTTATTCCGGCAGTGCTGCCTCGCACACTGATCTGCGGGCTGTTTGGGTTACTGGTTTCGCTATTACACCAGTTTGGAGTGCCCGTTTCTCTGCCTGCCCTGGCCAGCATCATTCCGAATATTGTGCTGGGCTTGATGCTCGTATTTCGCACTAACACAGCCTATGAACGATTTTGGGAAGGGCGAAAGCTGTGGGGTGGTCTAGTCAACGCAACTCGCAATTTGGCGCGGCAAATTTGGGTGAGCGTGTTGGAAAAGGATGGGGGCGATCGCCCATCTAAAGAAACAGCGTTGAAATTACTGGTCGCATTTGCGGTTGCAACCAAGCTGCACCTGCGCCAGGAGCCTGTGAACCAGGAGTTGAAAGACCTGATTTCTCCGTCCCGCTATTTCACGCTGAAATCGATGAACAATCCACCTCTGGAGGTGGCGTTTTGGATTAGTGACTATTTACAGCAGCAGCATGAGCGCGATCGCCTGAACATTCACCAGCTCACCTCCATGCAGCAACTCTTAAATTTAATGGTTGATAATCTGGGAGGCTGTGAGCGAATTCTAAAAACGCCGATGCCTCTCGCGTATGCTATTCATCTCAGGCAATTACTGTTAATTTACTGTCTAAGTTTACCGTTTCAATTAATTGGTGATTTGGGTTGGTGGACGGGTTCAATTGTTGCCTTAATTAGCTTTACTTTGTTTGGCATTGAAGAGATTGGAATTGAAATTGAAAATCCCTTTGGTCGTGATGCTAATGACCTACCGCTTGATGCCATTTGTGAAACCATGCAGCGCAACATAAATGACTTAATATCGCTATCCCCCAGTGGGGCAAACCTTTTGACTGACCCGGAAATCCAACAGGATTCCTAAAGCACAGATATCCCAACTCTCGAGCTATGCTAGGTCAACATAGACTAGCGGACATCTTTGTTGTTCACTAGCCAAGTTATTTAAAGTGTGGGGTTTCAGATTCATGAGGGTTCTGCTGCTTTATCCATTGTTTCCTAAAACCTTTTGGTCATACGAAAAGATTTTAGAATTGGTCAATCGTAAGGTTTTGCTGCCACCTCTGGGTTTAGTGACCGTAGCAGCAATCTTGCCTCAAGAATGGGAGTTTAAGCTAGTAGACCGCAACGTCCGGGCAGTCACAGAGGCAGAGTGGGAATGGGCTGAGGTTGTAGTCATCTCTGCGATGATTGTGCAGAAGCAAGACTTGCTCGACCAGATTCGGGAGGCAAAGCGGCGCGGCAAACGGGTTGCGGTGGGCGGACCTTACCCCACGTCTGTACCAGAGGAACCGTTAGCTGCCGGAGCAGATTACCTGATTCTGGACGAGGGCGAGATT
This sequence comes from Oculatella sp. FACHB-28, assembly GCF_014696015.1. Classification (NCBI taxonomy): domain Bacteria; kingdom Bacillati; phylum Cyanobacteriota; class Cyanophyceae; order Oculatellales; family Oculatellaceae; genus Oculatella; species Oculatella sp. FACHB-28. The sequence continues at coordinate 16,871 of NZ_JACJPJ010000083.1, forward strand.
ACGCTGCCGATGTTCGTTGAGGCGATCCAGCGGGGCGAATCACAGGGTATTTTCCGCACAAATGAGAAACCCGATGTGACGGCCACACCCGTTCCTCGGTTTGACTTGCTGGAGTTTGCCGCTTATGACTCCATGTCGGTGCAGTTTTCGCGGGGATGCCCGTTTCAGTGTGAGTTCTGCGACATCATTGTCCTCTATGGACGAAAGCCCCGCACCAAGACGCCCGCTCAGTTGTTGCAAGAGTTGGATTACCTGTATGAACTCGGATGGCGGCGCAGCGTGTTTATGGTAGATGACAACTTCATCGGCAATAAGCGCAACGTTAAGCTATTTCTTAAAGAACTGAAAGTCTGGCAGGCGAAACACCAGTATCCTTTCGCCTTCAACACAGAAGCATCCGTTGACTTAGCGCAGGATGATGAGTTGATGGAGCTGATGGTCGATTGCTTTTTTAATGCGGTGTTCTTGGGCATTGAAACGCCAGACGAAGACAGTTTGGCAATGACCAAGAAGTTTCAGAATACGCGCAGTTCACTTGCCGAATCAGTGGAGATCATTACTAAGGCAGGTTTACGGGTAATGGCAGGATTTATCATCGGGTTTGATGGGGAGAAGAAGGGAGCGGGCGATCGCATCGTTCGCTTTACCGAGCAAACCACCATTCCCACCACCACCTTTGCCATGCTGCAAGCACTGCCCAACACGGCGCTATGGCATCGTTTGGAGAAGGAAGGGCGACTCCGAGCAGGCAAAGACGGCAACATCAACCAGACTACTCTGATGAACTTCGTCCCAACGCGTCCGCTCGAAGATATTGCCAGAGAATATGTCGATGCCTTCTGGCGGATCTACGAACCCAAAACCTATCTCGATCGCACCTATCGCCACTTCCTCATGCTGGGTGCTCCCCGCTGCAAACCTCCCGCCAAGTTGCCGAGTTGGATTGACCTTCGAGCATTGCTCACGGTTTGCTGGCGGCAGGGCATCAAGCGCGACACTCGCTGGATGTTCTGGCATCACCTGTTTGGCATTCTCAAACACAATCCCGGTGTGTTTGAACACTACCTCGCTGTCTGTGCCCACAACGAACATTTTCTGGAATATCGCCAAATCGTCAAGGATGAGATCGAGGCGCAACTTCAGGAATTCTTTGCAGAAGAAGCACGTTTACAGCCCAGCAAAAATTCGCAAGCAGATGAGAAAACGGTAGAAGCACTCGTGTAATTCTGCATCTACTCATTCCCAAGTCCAGCTTGGGAATGAGTAACTTTCAGGCTTATTTTGTGGGATGGGCATCTTGCCTGTCCAATAAGCAGGCAAGATGCCTGCTCCACATAAAACAAAGGTTTCAAGCAGACCAATTACTCGTTCCTAGGTTCTATAGCTATATGCATACAGCTATAGAAAGCCATACCAAATCCGTTTGTGGAGTAGCGGCGACGGTAGGGGCGAAGCATTCGGTCCCAATCTCTGCCACTGAAGCACAATTCTTTTGCCGAATGCTTCGCCCGTACACCCAATAGTGCTCTTTTACGAAACGGGTTCCGTATAAATCGGTTTTGTCACGATTCCAAAAACAAAAAGGGAGGGGCTTTTAGCCCCTCCCTTTTCTCGTTGTAACCCTATGTCATGTTATTAATCAACCAATGACCTGATCAGTTACTCAATTCCCTCAATCCGATCTTCGACTTCCTGGTAGAGTTCGCGCAACAGGTTGAGGTTGTTTTCGCTGGTTTCCCAGTAGCCGCGACCGTTGACTTCCAACAGCGTCGTGACAATCTTGCGGAAAGAGTGAGGGTTGAGGTTCATTAGCCGCTTTCGCATTTCCTCATCCTGGATAAACGTCGCGTTGGTGTCTTCGTAAATCCAGTTATCGACAGCTCCAGCGGTGGCTGACCAGCCCATGGTGTTCACCAGTCGCTTTGATAGCTCCCGCACGCCTTCATAGCCGTGATTCAGCATTCCCTCGTACCATTTGGGGTTGAGCAATTTGGTACGGGCATCGAGCCGCACGGTTTCCGACAGGGTGCGAACCTGAGCGTTGGCGGTGGTGGTGTCCGCAATGTAAGAAGCGGGTGTCGTACCGTCGCTGCGCAGGCTTGACACAACCTTGGTGGGGTCAGAGTCAAAGTAGTGGGAAACGTCGGTAAGCGAAATCTCGGAGGAGTCGAGGTTTTGGAAGGTGACATCGACCGTTTTCAACGCCGTCTCGAAGATTTCCCGCGACTGATCCATCATGCCGGGGTTGTCGGAGTTAAAGGCGAAGGATTTCCGCGCCAGGTACATATCCTGAAGCTCTGACTCGCTTTCCCAGGTGCTATTCTCCACGGCTAGGTTGACGTTTGCCGCATAGGAACCGGAGGCATTAGAGAAGACGCGGGTAGCTGCCTGTCTCAGGTTAATTCCCAGGTCGTCGGCTTGCTTCAGTGCGTGTTTGCGGACGAAGTTCATCTCCAAAGGTTCGTCTGCTTCGGCGGCCATTTTGACGGCGCGATCGAGCAAATTCATTTGGTTGATGAACAGGTCACGGAATACGCCGGAGCAGTTCACAACTACGTCAACCCGGGGGCGCTTGAGTTCTGACAGGGGAATTAGCTCTAGCTTATTCACCCGTCCCAGCGAGTCGGGCACGGGGCGAACGCCCAGCAGCAGCATTACCTGTGCCAGAGATTCACCGTAGGTCTTGATGTTGTCGGTACCCCAGAGAACGAAGGCGATCGTTTCAGGATAGCGTCCGCCATTCTCAGCTTTCTGCCGTGCGAGTAGGCGATCGACCACAATTTGCGCTGCCTGAACGGCCGCTGTGGTGGGAATCGACTGGGGATCGAGGGCGTGAATATTCTTGCCAGTGGGCAGCACATCCGGGTTACGAATCGGGTCGCCGCCCGGTCCAGGTAGCACATATTCGCCTTCTAACGCTTGAAGCAGTGCTCCCAGTTCGTTATCAGCCACAATTTGCTTGAGGCAAAATTCCAGATATTCAAACAGCGGCTTGATTGCTTCAGGATCAACCTTGGGATAGCCTGACTCTTGCAGTGACTCGATCCAGGGTACCTTTTTGCCCATGTTGAAGAAGTTGAGCTTGGCGACTCTGGACACGCGCCCATCTGCGTCGATCTGCTCTTTCACCAGGGATGCGACTGCGATTCGGGTTGCCTGGTTGATGTCATAGAGCAACTGCACGTCTTCTAAAACGCCGCGATCGCTCTTCTTGTAAATGTCATCCAGGTCACGCCCAATGCTGTTGGCAATAATCCGAGGCAGTCCGAGAATGTCGTCTTCGGGGCGATCGAGGCTGGCGATGTTGACCAGGGTGGCGATCGCTTCCTCTGCCGTTGGCGGTTTGCCAATTACGTGTAGACCGCAGGGCAACAGCCGCGACTCGATCTCCATGAGTCGAATGTAGACCTTGCCGACCAATGTATCCCGTTCCTCGGAGGATAGGTCTTTTGCGTCTTGCTCTGGCAGATCGATGTCCTTGTCCAGATTGACGATGCGGCACTTATCCACAATCGCATTCACGATCGGAACGCCGCGCCCTGTATCCTTCAGCGTTTGGTAAGAGGCAATCAGTTCGCTCAGTTCTTTCAAGCCTTTGTATAGCCCAGCATTTTCAGCCGGAGGCGTGAGATAGCTGATCGTTTCGGCATAGCTGCGTCGCTTGGCGATTGTGGCCTCAGATGGGTTATTCGCCGCGTAGTAATACAAGTTGGGGATTGTGCCAATCAAGCTGTCGGGGTAGCATTCGCCCGACATGCCCATCTGCTTACCGGGCATGAATTCTAGAGAGCCGTGTGTGCCGAAGTGCAGCACTGCATCTGCTTTCCAAATGTGTTCCAGGTAAGTGTAGTAGGCAGCGAATCCGTGATGGGGGCTGGCAGAGCGGGAGAACAACAGCCGCATCGGGTCGCCCTCATAGCCAAACGTAGGCTGAATGCCGATGAATACGTTGCCGAACTGCTTCCCGTAAACCAGCAAATCCTGTCCGTCTGTGTTGAGATGTCCAGGAGGTGGCCCCCAGGATTCGTGCAGCCGCTCGGAGTAGGGGGTTAGGGTTTCATACTCTGGCACGGACATGCGGTAAGCAACATTCAGTTCAGGGCTGCTGTACTGCGCCTGCGCGTCGTGAATTACAGCCTGCATTAGCGCTTCCGATGAGTCAGGCAAATCCTGCACGTCATAGCCGTTGTGCTTGAGAGCCTGCATTGCTTCAAAGATGGAGCCAAACACATCCAGGTAAGCGGCTGTGCCAACGTTGCCTTTGTCGGGCGGGAAGCTGAAGACGGTGATCGCCACTTTCTTTTGGACTTTGGGCTTGCGTCGCAAGGTTGCCCATTTCATGGCGCGTTGGGCGATGGCTTCGATCCGATCTTGAAGGGCGATCGCCTTACCCGTTGTGCCATCCCGTCCAGAGAGAATAATCGGCTCGATCGCCCCATCCAGTTCAGGAATCGCAATTTGCAGCGCTACCTGAATCGGATGCAGACCCAAATCGCTGTCCTGCCATTCCTCCGTTGTTTGGAAAACCAGAGGCAGCGCCACCATATAGGGACGGTTCAACCGCTTCAGCGCATCGATCGCCTTGGGGTGATCCTGTCGGGCTGGGCCACCAACTAGAGCAAAGCCAGTCAAGGAAATGACAACATCAATGAGGGGCTTAGAGGCTGCGGATTGGGCAGAGCGTCCAGATTCCCAGAAGTAGGCATCGACGGGTTTTGAGAAGTCCAAGCCGCCCGCAAAGACAGGGATCACCCGTGCGCCCATGCACTCCAATTCCTGAATCATGGCAACGTAGTGAGCATCGTCGCCCGTGACCAGGTGAGTTCGCTGAAGTACCAGACCGACGCAAGGAGCCAGAGGATCTTTAAGGTCGGCAGAAATGTCTTTGCGAGAACTGTACCAGTTAAGATATTCCTTCACATCCTCAAACATGGAAGGCGCTAGCGGGTGCCAGATGCCCATATCGGGATAGGTGACAGGATCGCGGTACTGGAGCGTCGTTCCCTTTGTTTCGGCACTGCTGACATACTTGTCGGTCAGCATCAGCAAGAAGTTTTCCAGGTTGTCGGCAGAGCCACCCAGCCAATACTGGAAGCTGAGCATAAAGTTACGAGCATCCTGCGCTTTGTCCATCGGCAGGTACTTCAGTACCTTGGGCAGGGTTTGCAGCAGTTTCAACATGCCGTCCTGGAAGCCAGATCCCGACTTTTCCTTGCGCTTTCGCATGAACTGGGCAATCGCACTCTTCGACTGACCCAACTGAGCCATCGAAAAGCTGCCCATTTTGTTCAGGCGCATTACCTGCGGCATCGAGGGGAAAACCACGGCCACATCCAGGCGATCGCGGTGCGGCTCAACCGCTGCGACAACCTTGTCTGCCAAGTCTTCAATGAAAATGAGAGAAGCAATAAAGATATTTGCCTGGGCGACATCTTGCTGGAACGCCTCGTAATTTTCGGGGCTGCGAAGTTCTTCCAGCAGATAGCCGCTAATTTCAATTGCCAGGTTGGGATTGTTGCGATTGATGGCGTTGACGGCTGCCGACAGTGAACTTTGATACTGCGGCTCTAGCACGACATAGACCACCTTGATCAGCGATCGCCCTTGAAGCTGCTCAGGCACGATATGTCTGATGGTGGGCTTGACGTGAGTGAACATGCGGGTAGGCTCCTTCTCAAAAGCGGGTCAGTACTCAGCGATTAGCCATAAAACTTAGCGATTAGCGGCTGCAACGAGCGGCCGGAGGCACTCAATCCGCTGAACACAGAGGTAAAGTTTACAGCCTGTAACAGCGGCGAACCAACAGCATGTTGCTAAACGCTAAGTAGTGTCTCAAGAGATTTTTATCAGAAAACCCTTACCCAATGGCAGATCTACCTCCTATCTGACACAATTCGATAAAAACTCCGAGATATTTATTTACAATAGTTGACACCTCTAAAAGTATTTGCTTTCATGTTTATGAATAAGTGTAAAGCTTGCTTCTGGTAATTCTCTAAGACTGTCTCTCGGCAAGCGCCAGAAGATTTAGTTTCAGATATTTGTAAGATTAGAAATAGAGATTCAAGCTTTGTTTTTTAACTAGAGTTTAGAAATTCGCTTTTGAAGAATTTCGTTAGATGGAGCTTTGGAGAATCCTGCCTCTAGGCTTGTGCAGAGCGATCGCACCCTTTCCTAATTTTCACTCATTGAAATTGTTTTGACTGTTGAGATTTGCGACTTCTCAAGGAAGCCGAAAATTTTACGTTTCTTGTTTAAAACTGCTCTAGCTAGGCTAGGCGATCGCCCCTTCCCGCTCCACCACCAAACCAGCAGACGTAGCTAACAGCAATTGAGAAGCGATCGCTCTTTTTCTACGCAGATGGGTGCTTCTGGGTTAGCGATCGCCCTTACTCAAGATCACCAAAGCCTTATCAATCTCCCAAACCTTAATCGCTCTAAGCGCTATAAGAATGGTCTTAAGCAGCGCAACCTCATCCTCTGAAAGTGTGACCATAACTTTTGCCCCCTGCAATCGTTAATTCCAGCTTGAAGTCACATGCCCTCTGTAGGCTACTGCCTACGAGAGAATTACACAGGCTTTTAGCCATCCGTTTATAAGTGCCCAAAAGAGACGATCAGCAACAACTCAGAGCAACAGTGGATAAGGACGTTTACAACGTCCTAAAACGTCTTGCGAGTGTCAGAGGGATAACATTGAGCCAGGTAGTCTCTGAGGAGATCGATCGCTACTTGGAATCGGAGGATATTAAATCAGGAAATTCAGTATCACAAGCTAGATGACTCCGTAGAGGATTGAGGACTCTCGGGTTTAAGTTCCGTGGACTAGTTTGAGCCTGCAACATGAGAGAATTTCTGATGAGGTGGTTAGTTGAAATCCGTGACGTTGTTGCAGATAAGCGCTTTTTAAGCGATCTACTTGAAAAGCTAAACGTCACACTGTACGTAGAAGATAACAAAACTTACCTCATTAGTAAGCGATTTGAACTGCTGTCAACAAGCTCTGAGGTCCTGAGATTAACTAAGCAAATATGCACTGTTGTATCTGAGGTGAGTAATGACTTTCCAGATGCTAGGATAAATCTCAAATTAGGGGACTTGTACGAACAACGGGAAGATGGTTCCCGGTGCCAACATGTTTTCCGCTCTTCATCAACACCAGTAATAACGTTGTCAATACAGTCTGGAAGAGTAACCCCAGTAAGAGGGATTTCAGAAGAAGCAAAGGCTAAGTTGAGAGCAGAGCGACTGGAGCATGAATACCAGGTGAAATTAGCTCTAGTCTCACATCGCATTATCTCGGCTTTCCACAATGAACATGCTCTAAAAGTTCATCGTCTCTTACAACAGGAGCTAACCCCGATACAGATGCATCGCATCTATGAGTTAATGAGAAATGAGCTTGGAGAGAAGTTAAACGACTTAGCTTCTAAGAAAAATTGGGACAGATTCACTCACTCAGTAAACCATCCAGGAGTATTTGGGGATGAATCAAGACACATGGTTTCCAACAAGGAACCACCTGCAAAACCAATGTATTTAGAAGAGGCTCAAAATTTTATCTCAAAAGCTGCTAACTTATGGTTTCATCAGATAGCTGATAGATTGGGTTGAGCTTGAAAAATTCAAAAGCAGAAAGATTTACTTAATAGCTTTCATGCTTTAATCAAACCTTTCAAAACTGCGAATATTATTGGTTGATTACTGTGTGAATTAAGCGAGCGCTTGAAAAAATATAAAGAGAATTAGCTGATGAAAAATTCGGAATTTAAAAATAAAGTTTTGCAGGAAATCGAGCATATTCCAGAAAACAGGCTTGTAGAACTGTACGACGTGATTCATACTTTCAGGCTTCAGGCAGAACTCGGTAGTTCTGAGCCTGGATCAATCATGAAATTCGCAGGCTGCTGGAGTGATCTTCCAAACGAAATTTACACAGAATTTCTTGACGATATTTCCTTGCGTCGCCAGCAAGCATTCTCCAGAAGGCGAAATCGTGAAACCAGTTCTAGTTGATACTGATATTCTATCTCTCTTTTTCCGGGGTAATCCGGCTGTTGTTTCTCGCTTTCAAGAATACCTAAGTGAGCATCAGCAGATTAACTTGAGCATCATCACCTACTACGAAATTCTTAGCGGCTTGAAGCATCGCGATGCTCAAAAGCAACTTTCCTTATTCCTGGGATTTGTTGCTCAAAATACTCTTTTACATTTGACCCAAGAGTCTGTGACGCTCTCGGCAAACTTCTATGCAACCTTGCGTCTTAGTGGAACTCCTGTAGATGACATTGATCTCCTAATTGCTGGTGTTGCGGTTGCTAATGATCTTGTTCTCATCACTCACAATCAGCGTCATTTCAACCGGATCGAAGGTTTAGAATGGCAAGACTGGAACTCCTCATGATGTTTTGGCTGATAGCTGTAGCGAGACTAATTGGGTGTCGCTTTATTGTGACAGTGTGAAACCGATCAATTATTGTTGAATTGGTTGCAATGAGTTCAAAAAATTACCCTTATGAACCTTTGCAAGTTTTTTGAAAGAACGCTTAAAATTATCAGAATCTTCAATCGAGAAGGGAGGTGAGCCAGTCACGCACTTCTCGATTGAAGATTCGATTTGAAGATTCCGTAGCCAATGTATCCTTCAAAACTTTAGACATTGCCAGGTCGTAAGTAACGTCAATTCGGCTTAAGCAAACGCAGGCAGAGCAGTGTCAATGAGCAGGGAGGGCTTCTTGGGTTGGTGGCAGTAGGCGATCAAGCCACAGACTAAGTTTACCAGGCAGT
>NZ_JACJPJ010000084.1:0-26167 GCF_014696015.1 Oculatella sp. FACHB-28
TTTGCAGGACGTTATCGCAACCGCAGAAAACGGTTTGGCTTGCGCTTGAACCTGATTGCTGGCTTACTCAACTATGAATTGGCACATGCCTCTTGATTCATGCAGGAAGTCTAGTATATGCGGGTTGAGAATTAGCAATTTGCTGTAGATCCACCCCTTGTAGAGGCGTATCGCCGTGCGTCCTGCCCTTCGGATCACACCAGTCTACTCACAATCACAACCGCACGCTCAGAAGCACGATGGTGATCATGAACGTAATCAGATAAGGAAGATTTGCCCAGGATTTAAGAGTATTCGGAAATTGACCTAAAAATTTAGTGGATGAATCAGGTTTGACAAAATTTCCCCTCATTGTTTTTATCCATTCATCATCCCTATCAGAAATATAACCTCCAAGGATTCGGGCTAGCCGATTAAAGTTATCTCGAAACTTTCGTTCTAAATACAGGTAATAGATATCTAGTAGACCAAATAAGGCAAACGCGACAAATGCTAGAACAAATAAAGCAGGATTTTCATTGGTAAACCCAAAACCAACGATCGCCGCCCACACCGTTAACCCAACCTGTTTGACCGTTAACGAGTTAGTTGCCATCCGGGCGATCGCATTCTGCAACATCTCGGCTTGTTTAATTAAATATTCCTTATTCTTTTCGACCCAATCCAGACCGTTAGTTGACATAACTTTAAAGTTTTAGTCGTTGCTTTTGAAGAGTACCTTTTGCAGCTTCAAATATCCAATTTGGCAGGCTGAATAATCACAAGATTCCAAATATTCAAACGGATGCCATTCGTTCTTGCCAATTGACTCCATATAAGTTCCATCCTGTTGCGCCACCTCCGGTTCCATGCCAGTGACATCAGCATAATACAGATAGCAAATCTCATTTACCTGAGTGCCAACAATGTATTGACCCAGCGGCGAAACCTGAACCTTATAGCCCGTTTCCTCATAGACCTCTCGTTGAGCAGCAGCTTCCGCTGATTCCCCTTCATCTAGTGCTCCTGTGACTGGGCAGGGAAACAACCTGAACTTGCCATTCACCTCTCGGTTATCAATACAAAGATGCTGCTGGCGAATTAAAACCTCATACTGTTTCGGTTGTTCGCCAGGTTTCCTTAATAGGAACACTGCAACAGAATCCTTACCCTTACGCTCCAAATATTGAAATCCTCTCGGAGATTCCTTAACTACAATCCACTGGGTGCTAAAAATGACCTTATCTGTATCCATTGCTTGCAGTTCCGCCAGGTCTTGATCGCTTCAGATTACATCAGCAATTGTGCGATCGCTACTTTTTTCTTGTATTTTCAGTTTCCGTAGCCTCTAGACCTTTAACTAATAGTTTTTGTACAGTGCCAAACTAAATGACATCGAGACAAACTCGTGTCGTCGAGCAAAATCTCCTCTGTTGCAGGATTACAGGGAGAATTTGCTCGGTGGACTAGGATCTGTCCATCAGCATTGCCAATCTAACCTGAGGCAAAAAGCAAGCCGGATCTAGCTTTGCTTCTTCAACGACACTAATGTGTCTCCACGTCAAATAAAAAGTCAGTGTACATTTGTTATGAAACTATCCTGTTGCTAGTCCCGTCCTGCCACAATAATCTTTTCTGCTAAACCAACCGGGTTAGAAAACATCACCTCATGGCTACCGGGCATTTGCACGAACCGAAATTGCCCTAAGCGGTTAGACATCCTGGGATGCCATCCCTACTCGCCTTGAGGTAAAGCAGTGTCTTCTGTAGTTATTGATAATCACACCTGATCCTTGGCTCAGCATCTGTTGGATTTCATATTTCATACACAAGAACAGCCCCCGCACATTAATCAACATCAGCTTGTCAAAATCCTCAATCGATTGTTCGTGCAGTGGTTTGAGAGGAGACTCAATCCCAGCATTGTTAAAGGCACAATCCAGTTTGCCGTGGGTGGCGCGCTGCTTCGCAGATACCGCAAGGGTCGTTTTCTGCACTAGGGCTTGCACGTCTGCTTCACTCGATACATCTGATTTCACAAACAAGCATTCTGCCCCAGTCTCGCGAACCAGAGCCGCAGTTTCTTCACCTTCTACGCTCGACCAATTCCTGGTGCGCCTCCCGTAACTAACGCCACTTTATCTTGCAGTATCATTGTGCTTCTCCTATTTCAATCAATATTGACCTTCAGCACAAAATCAAACTCCGATCCGTTTAGCAATTACCAACGCCGTAAAGCTGGTCTAATTTTCTGTGAACTTCAGCACAATTTTTCCCCGTGTTCCTCCCTGCTCTAGACGCTGATGTGCCAGAACGACCTGATCCCAAGACCATACTGAATCGATCACTGGGCGAAGCTGATGACGCTCGATCAGTTTTGTCAAAGCCTCTAATTTTGCTCGGTACTGAGGTGAAAAAACAAAATGAATCGTCAGATTCCTACCCCATGCTTCAAGAAGCGATTGCGGTACTGCAATGTCTACAATGCTTGTAAGCCTACCGAAGGGACGAATGATTTCTAGACTACGCTGAATTGTTTCTCCGCCGATTGTATCTAGAACTAAATCCACACCCAGTCCATTTGTTTCTTGACGAATGACTTCTACGTAATCTTCATTTTTGTAATCAATCACCCGATCTGCGCCTAGTTCTGTCACGAAATCTCGGTTTCTAGAACTACACGTCGCAAAAACGTATGCCCCTATCGCTTTGGCGAGTTGAACTGCGATCGAACCCACTCCACCCGCGCCCGCATGGATGAGAACTGTTTCACCAACTTGTAGATTGCCCCTAGTTACTAGACAATCCCAAGCCGTTCCGCCTGCAAGCGGAAAAGAAGCTGCTTCAATGTGCGATAGATTTGCAGGTTTCAATGCAACAATCGCTGCATCAGCCACATGATACTGAGCGTAGCTACCGAATTCTCCAAAAATTTGCGGCGAGTAATACACGTTGTCTCCCACCTTGAAATCAGTCACAGCTTCGCCAATTGCCTCAATCACCCCTGAAACATCAACTCCAAGGATGGCGGGTAATCGAACCAGTTCCTTGTAATCGCCACGACGAGTTTGGTAATCGACCGGGTTAATCGAGGTTGCACAAACTCTGACTAACACCTGATTCGCCTTCAGTGTTGGTATAGGAACCGTTTGAATCTCAAACTTCTCAGCATCACCAAACGCAGTTAACACGGCTGCTTTCATAGATTTCATCTGTGCCAACTCTCCTTGATTCAGAATAAACAGTGACGGATTTCAATACCATTCAGCGGAGGTAAGTTCTCCCTAACTACCGCGTGTAGAGTATAAATTGACAGACTTTGGCTCTCGCTTCGTTGAAATTCTGGATGTTATCGACAACTTGGAGGAATACCGTCAAAATCGGCGCTGAATCCTTGAGGTAGGGATTTTGATGCGTGAGTTAAAACGTAACCTAACACCGCGTTGAGCGTGCCGTTGTACAAACCGACCTTCACACTACCAGCACTCAACCGTTCAGAACATCGTGTTATCGTTAGCTGACGCTTCCGGGACGGTCTGAAGCACGTCCCAATGCTCGACTATCTTGCCTTTGTCATCCAGGCGGAAGATGTCGATGCCCGCCCAGTTGTTGTCGTCCGGCCATTGCTGGTAGCAATGCAAGACTACATAATTGCCTTCAGCGAAGACGCGCTTAAACTGGACGCACTTGCCCGGATATTCTTTCGTCATCCTCTCGAAATATTCGATGAAAGCCTGCTTCCCGTCGGACACCGCTGGGTTGTGCTGGATGTACACATCGCCGACATATTTCTCGATGGCTTCTGCGGGCTGACACTGATTGAACATCAGGTCATAAAATGCTGTGACCGTCTGTTTGTTCTGCTCAAGTTTATCCGTCATTCGTTCTACACCTCACATTACCCGAAACGCCCAACGGCTCAAATACAGCGGCGGTAAAGAAACTCGAACGCAGCACTAGCGGATTGAGACCGTCTGCTAAACTAGACCAGCCACGATACTTGTTCTGATGAAGATTGAATTACCTTGATTTAGACAAAATCTTCCATAATCAGAGAGTGATTTAAGCCGCTAGCAGCAACGCTACCCTGAAAAACAGCAGCGGCGATCACTTGCATGGGTGAAGTGATGTCACCTGCCGCATAAACACCTTTGACGCTAGTTTCGTTAAAAACAGTGGTAGTCTTGATTAAATTGAATTCATTCAACTCACAGCCTAACTTTTCAGCTAGGTTTGAACGGAGTGTTTGCTTTGGTCGGATCAGTATTCCGCGACGCGCAATTTTCTCGTTTGTCTCAAAAACGATGTTTTCTAATTGTCCGTTATCGCCTTCGAGTCGGATGATTTTCTCTTCGCGAACAAGGATTTTGTGGTTTTCCAACAGTGTCCTTTGATCAGCGGTTAGATCGGCTTTGCCGTTGGTGCAGAGGACTAAATCAGCACTCCAATTTTTCAGCAATGCCGCCATTTCGATGCCCGTTTCGCCATTTCCAACAATGGCAAGCGGCTCGTTGCGCACTTCCCAGGCATGGCAATAGGGACAATGAAACACGCTTTTGCCCCAGAAATCACCGAAGTTTTCGAGAGCTGGAACTTCATCCATTACCCCAAAAGCCAGCAAAATTTTGCGCGATTTTTTTATCGTGTCATCCTCAAACACAACTTCAAACTGATTGCCGGATGGGTTGATTTCCTTGACCCCGATTGCTTGAAATTCGACGCTTTTATATGGTTTGAGTTGGTCGCGCCCGATGCTCAAAAGTTCATGCGGACTGATGCCATCACGGGTGAAAAAGCTGTGCGACTCGTGTGCGGAAGCGTTACGCGGATTCCCTTTGTCGCAGACTAACACGCGACGGCGACTTCTGCCTAAAACCAGTGCCGCACTGAGTCCAGCGGAACCGCCACCGACGATGACGCACTCGTAAATCTCTTTGTTTTGGTTCATCATTTTTTCCTGTGGCATGTGTGTTTCTCCTTCGACTCTGTTCGATGGGAAGTGTATAGGTGGACTTTTACACGCGATCGGGTAGTGCTTTTTAACAAGGAAGCGATCTTAGATTTGTGCCATGCCACCATCGACGAATAGCTCAATGCCGTTTACAAAGCTGCTGTCATCTGAAGCCAAAAAGACAACGGCTTTGGCGATCTCGTCGGGCGTGCCAGCTCGTCCCAATGGAATATTGTTAGCTTGGCTCGCCACAAATTCTTTCAACTGCTCTTTACTGAGTCCCCAGAGAAGATCGTAAGCGGGAGTCGGAATGAAACCAGGGCTGATCGCATTCACTCGAATCTGGCGGTCTTTGAGGTCAAGTGTCCAAGTGCGGGCAAACGATCGCACGGCAGCTTTGGTGGCACCATACACGCTGAAGGCTGGGATACCCTTGATGGAATTCGTTGAGGCATTCAGGATGATGGAAGCGCCCTCTGGCATCAGCGGCAGTGCCTTCTGCACGGTGAACAGTAGACCCTTGACATTGGTGTTGAAGGTTTTGTCAAAGTGTTCCTCGGTGATCGATCCAAGCGGGATGAGTTCTCCACCGCCAGCATTCGCAAAGATTACATCCAAGTGACCTTGCTCTTGCTCGATCGTGGCGTAAAGCCGATCGAGGTCTGCCAGATTTGAGACATCGCTCTGAATGCCAGTAACGTTCTTACCAATCTCATTTACAGCAGTATCAAGTTCAGTCTGACGACGACCCGTGATAAAGACATAGGCACCTTCGGCGACAAATCGCTTGGCAGTAGCAAGCCCGATACCGCTAGAGCTGCCAGTGACAAGCGCAACTTTTCCTGAGAGTTTTTGTGACATGGTGTTTTCCTGGTTGAGTTTACGAGAAACGTAAGGCATGGTGATTAACGCTTATACGTCAATCAGGCATTCTTGTGAGTGTTCATCCAAGTACGAAAGTGGAATGGATGATTGCGTTTAGATGTGCGCGATAACCTTTAAGACGCAGCGCTGATCAATTCCTCGCTTTTCGCCCAAAGCTGCTTAGCTTTGTTAGTGTCGAGCGCATACGACCTGACACCGTCGGCAAACGGGTTGGGCGTGTCATCAATCGGTGCGATCGCGCAATCTTCGAGATAGTGTCCACCGATCTCGTCTTTATTCGCCACGACTGCGGCCCAGACCGATGTCGCGGCTGCCTGCGGAATTTCTTTCAACTCTTTCGGCGGCAGACCCGCTTCGGTGCGCGCTGCGTCAACAGTCTGCAAAAGTCCCTGCAAATCCTCCGGCGAGAAATGGCGGGGTAGATCCGTCAGACTGTTTCCGGGCATCACCGAAGCAGCCCGAATGCCGCGATCGCGATGCCGCCTGTCAAACTCCACAGCGAACAGTGAATTGGCGGTTTTCGATCGGCTATAGGCGACCCATGGATCGTACGCCTGCTGCTCAAAATTCGGATCGTCCAAGTCGATATCGGCACCGCGATGCGCGAGCGACGACAGGACTACCAGCCGTCCATTCTCGGCAAGCAGCGGCTCGATCCCATTGATCAGGGCGAAATGACCCAGATGATTGGTCGCGAACTGAACTTCGAAGCCGTCCACCGTGCGGCTGAACGGTGTTGCCATAACGCCAGCGTTAGCGATGATGGCATCGAACGGCTGACCGTCAGCCAACAGTTTATCCGCGCAGGCACGAACGCTTTGCAAGGATGCCAGATCGAGTTCGATCAACTCCAGGCTGCCGCCCTGCGACGCGGCGTCACGAACCGATGCAGTAGCCCGCTCAGCTTTAGCGCCCTGGCTGCGCCGACGACGCTAGCACCGTGAGAGACCAGTGAGCGTGCGGTTTCAATGTTAAGCCTACTACCGCACAGATCAAACAGAGCGAAGCAACTTCAGCAACTCTTCCGCTGCGGGTTCCGAAGATGCCGGATTCTGACCGGTCACGAGCCTCCCGTCCACTTGGACATAGGGAAGCCAGTTGGCGGTTTTATTGTAGATGCTACCCCGTTCCTTTAGCCCGTCTTCCAACAAGAAAGGCACGACCGCGGTCAAGCCCACCGCTTCTTCTTCTTCATTCGTGAACCCGGTCACGCGCTTGCCTTTGATTAGATACTCGCCGTCCTTTCCGCGCACATTGATCAACGCAACTGGCGCGTGGCACACTGCACCGACTGGCTTGTCGGACTTCACGAAGGCTTCGATCAATGCGATGGATGTCGCGTTGTCGGGCATGTCCCACATCGGGCCATGTCCGCCAGGGTAGAAGACTGCGTCGAAATCGTCTGCGGACACGTCGGCTAGCTTTTTCGTGTTGGCAAGCTCAGCCTGTGCTGCGGTGTCTGTGCGGAAGCGCTTCGTTAATTCGGTCTGGAACTCGGGTAACTTCGCTTTTCGGATCGAGCGGTGGCTGACCGCCCTTCGGTGAAGCCACCGTGATTGCTGCTCCCGCATCCTTCAGCACGTAATAGGGAGCAGCAAACTCTTCCAGCCAGAAACCAGTTTTCTTTCCGGTATCGCCAAGTTGGTCATGAGATGTGAGAACAATGAGAATCTTCATAGCAAACCTCCTTTTTAAGAACTCAAACACGGACCTTCTCGCTGCATAACACCTGATTCGCCTTCAGTGTTGGTGTGAGAACATATCGCTGTCGATCGCTACTTGGTCGCAACGTTTCGCACTGCCTTTCGACTACTGCGCTACATACCCACCATCTACCATCAACGTTTCACCTGTTACGAACGATGCCATGTCAGATGATAAAAACAGGACTGCATTTGCAACTTCAAGCGGTGTTCCAATTCGTCCGATCGGGTGAAGTCCTGTTATGTAAGCTTTGGCTTCATCCTGCCCACCTGTAGCTGCTTCAAACATATCTGTTTCGATTGCTGCTGGTGCAACGACATTGATGCGAATCCCCGCTTTGGCATATTGGAGCGCGGCGGCTTTTGTTAAGCCTACTACTGCATGTTTACTCGCGGTGTAGAGGGGTTGGGTAGGAACTGCAACGACTCCAGCCCCAGATGATGTATTAACGATCGCACCACTTCCCTGTTTCAACATCTGAGCGATTTCATGTTTCATCGACAACCAAACGCCTTTGACATTGACGTTCATAATGCGATCGTATTCAGCTTCTGTTTGCTCAATCAATGAGGGGTTTTCGGCGACAGTTCCTGCATTATTAAAGGCAATATCTAACCGACCAAAAACGCTAACCGCCTTATCAACCATTGCTTCAACATCGGCTTCTTTTGTGACATCTGCTTGCACAAAAATCGCCTCTCCGCCAGCTTCCTTGATCAATCGAACCGTTTCTTCACCTTCATCCATTCGACGACCCACCACCACCACCTTTGCTTGTTGTTGGGCATAAGCGATCGCAGTTGCTCTGCCAATTCCCGATGTGCCTCCAGTGACTAACGCCACTTTATCCTGAAGTATCATTCTGTTTCTCCTAAAATCCAAGTCCGGTTGTTCTCTCGTGAAATAGATCGATTCACTGTGAGTTCACCATCAAAAATCAAAAATCAACTCACTGTATATCCGCCATCGATTACCAAAGGTTGTCCCGTGATGTAGCTGGCAGCATCAGAACACAGAAAAACAACCGCTTGAGCAATTTCTGCTGCCTGACCCATACGACCCATTGGAACCGTAGACCCTACATCATCAGTCGAGCCACTACGCAGGCGGTCCATCATTGCAGTAGCAATTAGTCCAGGATTGACAGCATTAATCCGAATACCTTGTTTGGCATAATCGAGTGCAGCAGAGCGTGTCAGCCCCATTACCGCGTGTTTGCTGGCAATATAGGGAGATATTCCTGGAAACGCAATTAACCCACCCATTGACGAATTATTGATAATCACACCTGATCCTTGGTTGAGCATCTGTTGAATCTCGTATCTCATACACAAGAACAGCCCTCGCACATTAATTGACATCAGTTTGTCAAAATCCTCAATCGATTGTTCGTGCAGTGGTTTGAGAGGAGGCTCAATCCCAGCATTGTTAAAGGCACAATCGAGTCTGCCGTAGGTGGCGATCGTTTTATCGACTAAAGCTTGAACTTCTGCTTCATCGGATATATCCGATCGCACAAAAAGGCACTCTGCTCCGGTATCGCGAATCAGTGCAGCAGTTTCTTCACCTTCTACCTCCCGTCTGCCTGAGAATACTACCTTTGCGCCAGCAGCACCGAATGCGATCGCGGTTGCTCGACCGATGCCCGATGTTCCGCCAGTCACCAAAGCAACCTTATCTTTCAGCATCATGATAGTTACCTCTTGCTGTGAATGGCTGTGTCACTTTGTCAAAAACTCAATCAGCAATACGTGTAGGAGCCAGCAATAAGAAGCGCCTCCTACAACCAGGATGAGTACGATCCTGGCTGCGTGCCCCATAAATTCAGTCCCGCCAGTTCCATGCCGATCAATACTGACCTACGGCGATCGGCAACTCACGTTCAATGGTTCGCAATCGTTGCGAAAAATCATTTAAGATACGTTGACGAACTGCATCTGTTTGGCGAACGGGGGCATAAACAATCTGCGGAGCAAGAACGTCAAAACCAACGAATTGCAGCATCCCTCGCTGAATTGGGCGCAGAATAGCATGGATATCACCGTTAAAACCGTCTGCAAGATAGTCCTCTTCTGTGCTACCTGTGGTCAACGAGAGCATTGCTTGCTTACCTCGAAATCTGCCCGTTTCATAAATATGTCCATTACCGTAAACACGCTCCATAACAAAGACGCGATCGACCCACCCCTTCAAAATTGCAGGGACACTGAACCACCACAAAGGGAATTGCCAAATCATCAGATCGCACCATTCCAGTTTTTGGATCTCAGCTTCAATTTCTGGAATGAATCCTCCAACTTCAGTTGCATACATCTCTTCAAGTTGCTGCTTAAAGTAATCAGGATCTTTGACAAACGTAAAGTTGCGGCGATCGGATACAGGGTCAAATCTCATGGTATGGAGATCTGAATATTGAACATCATGCCCAGAGTCTTTGAACGTGTCAATTGCTGTCTGAAACATTGCTCCGTTAAAGCTTTTCGACTCTGGGTGTGCAAGAACAATCAAAACTTTCATGTGAGTTGTTTCCTTTTCTAAGTTTCTAAACTTTTGCTAGGGCTGGATAATCCAGATAGCCTTTTTCACCACGGGTATAGAACGTGGCTGGGTCAGGCGAGTTGCGATCCTGGTTGCAAAATGGCGGGTTTAGGCATTGATATTTGCTGGCTCCTACACTTAGTCGCGATCGCTGTCACGATCGATCAGTGCGTTTGAGGGCAAGCTCGGATCAAGTACCTTACGCGCACTGTCAACGCCCACGACGGGAAGTGTACCCGGATCGAGCAAACCAAGTTGAATCAATACACTTGCCTGATCCCAGTAAATGTGTTCGTGGGCTATCTTGCCGTCACGAAACCGAATAATCGCAACTACTGGCACTTCAACCCGTTTCCCGGTGGGAGCAACGCCAGGTAGCATCCAGTCAATCTGGATCGTATGAGTGAACTTAGCCACCATTTCATCGACGAGTTGATCCGTTCCGATCGTGCGCGAGATTGGGATCAACTTCATGTCCGGCGGCATCTGTGGAATGAGGTATTTGGAATAAAACTCGCGCAGTACTGGTTTCCTGACTCCCCCAGTCATTACCGGGATGTGGTTAACGTAAGCATCTTCAACCATCGTAGCGAGGGCATCTTCAGTACTGTGAGTGCCAAACTCGTGCTGTAAATGCTCTTCCCAAAGTGCTTGCAAAGACTCCTGGGCTGGTGTCAAATTGGTAGTTGCTTGTAAATTTGCTTGTCCGTCTACAGTTTGCTCGTTGACCATGATTAAATACTCCTGGTTCTATATAAAGTGTCTTGAGTTCCAATGCTTGATTGCTTTCAGATTCTTGTGATGTTAGTGAACTTGTTTCAATGGACGTATAAGCATTCAGCGCCTGTTTCGCAAATCATCTGGGCGGTTTTTTCACCTTCTGCGCCGTGTCTACTGGAGAACACGACTTTTGCTCCAGCAGCACCGAGCGCGCGCTGCTTCGCAGATACCGCAAGGGTCGCGGTTGCTCTGCCAATACCTGTTGTGCCACCAGTGACTAACGCCACTTTATCTTGAGGTATCATTCTATTTCTCCTAAAATCTAAGTCTGGTTGTTCTCTCTTGAAATAATCGTGCAATAGCTTTAGAAAAAAGCTTAGACAAATCTTGCCAGCAAAAGGCTAAGAGCAAAGGAAAAGGCATGAAAGCTGACATGGGATAACATCGCAGCCTCAAGCGAGTATTGCCAAAAGAGCCAACCAAAAGCAATGCCAGCAATCCCATTGAGTAATATCGCTCGGATAATTACAAGCGGAGTGAGTGGAACTATCGCGGCAGTTGCGGGTAGGTGTAAAAGTCCAAATACTAGCGCTACTATCACAATCGCACCTTGGTATATTCCTTGGCTTGGCAACGTAATGCCTTGTTTTAAAACCTTCCACGCTATCCAAACAAGCAGCGACATTAAACCCCAGCGCATCAGAATTTCCTCAGTGATGCCGCCATAAAGCATTGCTGTAAGTGAACTCATCCAATTCGGTTCTGTGTTATTAGATGCCTGTAGCGCTTCAGGTAGAGCAGGTTTCATGAACCGATCGAGCAACAGGAGAACGATCGTCGTCGCTGCACCTACACCTAAGCTCCATTTCATCTCAATGACAGAAAATGGAATCTTAGGGGTATGAAGTACCCAGTAGTCAATCAAATGTGAGCGTAATCCAACGTGATAGGCACAGCCAATTCCGATCAGAATGCTGATTGCCAGTAGAACTGTAAGCTGTAGTGCTTGCAGCAGCATTAAAACCCACAGTGGCGGAACGTTTGCCAGCATTTCTGGAGACAGTTTCGCCAACTGTTGCTCAACTAATGGAACCGACGTAATCGCAAGCATCACAATTCCCGCAATGCCCAACATAAACAGAATCCCAAATTGTTTCAAAACTGCCATTGATTTAATCTCTAGAGCCATCAGAATACTGGGTAGACACAATGCCAAGATAGAGAATGACAACTGGTGACTAGCACCACCTTGTTCTGAAGTATCATTGTGCTTCTCCTAGTATTAATTTCGTTGCATTGATCTGAAGCGTACTAAGTTCCAATGCTTGATTTCTTCCAGATTCTTAGGGTGAATCGCAAGTTCGTTTCGGCAGCATCCGATTTAGATACTAATGTTCAGAATTCACTTGCCATGTAACAACAATGAGTTCTGCAAACACCAAGACAACTAATAGCCGCGAAAACGCTCGTAAAATGGCTTCCATCATCCACTTCTGACTCTGAACTTCCCAGATCATCCAAACAATATTCACTTCAATCACCAGCCAGGGTAGAATCACTGCTGAATTCTGTCTGCGATAGAAGCGAATCGCTGTCTCGCGCCAAAATGGGAAGGTGCTGAAGAGACAAACAATGTAGGAGGCTCCTGCACTGATAAACAAGCTTGTTTGGAGAAGGCAGGTTTGGGTATCCAAGCGCGATCGCGGTCAGACAAACTCCCAGCGAGAGATACAGGAAAGTAAACAAGGTAAATCGCTTCATTCTTCTTCAATAGAGCTTATTCTCTGTACCAGACACGCACACATTGAAAGCAATTGATTGTAGCGCCTTGACTGATCATCACTGGGTAGAAACCATTACTGACCGTCACTCCGTAGACACCATCACTTGTGCCCTCTAGACGATCGGGTAAAACGACAGTTTCAACATTGATCACCTGTATCGTTCTACTTTCAATCCACTGATTGGCAGCACTCACAACCTCAGAGAAGGATTCATAATCAGAAGCTCCGCTGAAGGGTCCTCGTTCAGTAATCCGAGGCGCAAAATTTTTGCACTGAATCATGTTATTCACCACCTTAAAACTGTAGAGTTGACCATTACTTCAAAGAACGATCGCGGTTTGATTTGTTGATGGATCGATTCACTGTGATTCCACGATCAACAATCAAAAATCAACTCGCCGTGTATCCGCCATCGATCGCTAAGGGTTGCCCAGTGATATAGCTAGCAGCATCAGAGCAGAGAAACACAACCGCTTGAGCAATTTCCGTTGCCTGACCGAGCCGACCCATTGGAACCAAAGATCCGAGATCATCGAACGTGATGCCCATCTGGTCAGCGCTACGAGCCATGAGGTCAGTCGCAATCGGACCAGGATTGACGGCATTGATCCGAATGCCCTGTTTGGCATAATCGAGGGCAGCCGATCGCGTCAGCCCCATTACTGCATGCTTACTAGCAACGTAAGGAGAGATCCCTGAAAGCGCAACAAGACCATTCGTTGACGAGTTGTTCACGATCGCGCCTGCGCCTTGGATTAACATCTGCTGAATTTCGTATTTCATACAGAGAAATAGCCCTCGTGCATTGATCGACATGATCTGGTCAAAATCCTCGATCAATTGCTCATGCAACGGTGTAACAACAAGATCAATTCCAGCATTGTTAAAGGCACAATCGAGTTTGCCGTAGATTGCGCGCTGCTTCGCAGATACCGCAAGGGTCGCTTTCTGCACCAATTCCCGGACATCCGCCTCACTCGATACATCTGATTTCACGAACAAGCACTCCGCCCCAGTCTCGCGAATCAAATCAGCAGTTTCTTCATCTTCTACACCGCGTATGTCCGAGAAGACCACTTTTGCTCCAGCAGCACCGAATGCGATCGCAGTTGCTCTGCCAATTCCCGATGTGCCACCAGTCACTAACGCCACTTTATCTTGCAGTATCATTCTGTTTCTCCTGTTTCAATCAAAATTGACCTTCAGCAACGAACTGACGAGATCACCGACCACCAATCTGATCGCTTTGGGAAACGGGTTCGGATGCCTCGTCGCGTTTGAACACCTTGTAGGCGATCGCCAGGAATATGGGGATTATCACCAGCGCCGATAGCGCCACGTAGGTCGCGTGGAACTCGCTGAGTGTGAACAGAGCCGGCACGGTCACGGCGGTTCCAGGTGCGTCGATCGCAAGGAAGCCGATGATGTTGTTGGCGAAGTGTACGCCGATGGCGAGTTCAGTGGTTCCGTCAATCAACGAGACTACAGTCCACACCAGACCCGGAACGAGGAAGTAGTTGGAAAAGACCGTGAGCCAGCCGCCTGTGATCGCTTCCGGGTTGAGGAGGTGCGGCAGCGTGAATATCACAGCCGACACGATCGCCAGAAAGATACGGTTGTTCCAAATAACACTCGCGCCCTGCACGATGTATCCACGAAAGAAAAGCTCCTCGGTAGTGGTCTGGATCGCAGTGAAGACCACTACCAGTGGCATGAAGAGCGCGAACGCTGCAAGGTCGGAGTTGAAGGAAAAGGTGTCGGGGTAAAAAAGGTATTGTCCCAGTACGCCTATCAGACACAATGGAATCGACCACGCCACAAACCCCTGTCCGACGCGGTGCCAGCTTATCTTCTTCTGCGCCGTGACGAGCGTCAGGGGATGACGACGATGGATAAGGGTAACGGCGATCAGAACCCCCGCGAGGAAAAATGGGAAGCCTACCATAACAAACAGGAACTTCCCGAAAGGATCAAGCACGGTGTAATCCGGCTGTCCGCTGAACGCGAATGCGACGAGTACGCTGGCACCAGTCCCGACTATCAGCCACGCAAAGAGGATGATCATCAGCCCCAGAAGATACCGCCACCCCCGATACTTACCCCACCTCGCAGCCTCTACATAAGTCGCGTCTTCCACTTCCGTTCCGATTCCCAGATGTCCTTTGATTGCTTGAAACTTCATCTTTGTCTCCTTGACTCGTGCGCGATCGAGTTAGCGAATCTGTTTTGGAGTCATTCCAGTGATTCGCTTAAACTGTTGGCTCAGATGACTTTGACTGGAGAAACCAACTTGTAAAGCAATGTCTGCGATTGCTAAATCTGTTTTCGACAGCATCGATTTTGCTCGTTCCACCCGCTGTCGAATTACGTACTGGTGTGGAGAAACCTCGATCGCTTGTTTGAATGCGGTGGCAAAGTAAGTCGGGCTAAGATTAAGAGTCTCTGCAAGTTCAGCTAGTGACAAGTCTCGATCGAGGTGAGTCTGAATGTAGTCGAGTACTTGTTGCAATTGAGTGCGCGTTAAGCCTTTGTGCTTGAATTTAGTGGTTAACGTTGTAGTTGTTAGCATGGTTCAAAAATTGGCAAGTTGTTCAACAAAACAGGCAAAAGCTAGCGATCGCGCATTCGATCACTTACTAGCACTCACAAACAAGTCAGATATGAATAGAGCTTAGTGACTTGCAGCGACAATAGCTGCCGTCAACTCTGTTATTTTCCAGCGTCCGGTATACCGAATTCCATTGATAAATAGGGCTGGGGCAGTCGTTACTCCACTCTCTATTCCGCCTTCGATGTCTTCATTGATGCGATCGATATGCCTTTGTTTAGATAACTCTTTGAGAAATTGAGGGATATCAAGCCCTAAATCATTGGCGTACTCTACAAGATAACCGTTCTCCAACCTTTGTTGATGGTCAAATAAAGTATCGTGCATTGACCAAAACTGTCCTTGAGCAGCGGCGGCTTCGGCAGCTTGAGCAGCTCGTTGAGCACGGGAATGAATCTGTGCTTGCGGAAAATGACGGAAGATCAAACATAAATAATCCTCTCCAAAAACAGCACTAAGCTCTCGTTTGATCGCTTTAATCAGCTTGTAAACCTCCGCACTTCTAGGGCATTGATAGTCTCCATACATCACCAGCACTACCTTGGCACTTAGCACACCCTGTATCCAATCCTGGGTTGAAGGGGGTACAAGCAAGGAACTGTAACTACGATCGTCATTCATCTTTCTACATCTGCATCAAGCATGGAACCGTGCAATTCACTTGCTCAATCCATTGAATGCATCTCTATTGGCATAAACTCAATATAGGAAATTGCTTTCAAGCCGTCGTCTACAGCAAGTTAAAACTTTTACAGTGCAAATTGATAGATTAACCATGCCATCGCAGAGTATAAGGCTGGCTCTAACTTAAGTTAGACTCCCAGTTCGATCGAAAGTACACCCTATAAACTAACAATGCCGCGTTTAACAGCAACAATCACCGCTTGGGTGCGATCGCTCACATCTAACTTATTCAAAATCCGATTGACATGAGATTTGACAGTACCTTCACCGATACTCAAAGCAGCCGCAATATCGGCATTACTCATCCCCTGTGCCAGTGAACGGAGTACCGCTAGTTCTCTTTCACTCAGTTCTGGATTGCTGAGCCGCTGAACTAACTTTGCTCCTACATCAGGCGGAATGTACTTCTGACCCCGATGAACGGTACGAATGGCATTCAGAAGCTCGTCAGGTTCAGTTTCTTTCAACAGGTATCCTTTTGCGCCTGCCTGCAATCCTCGATAAATATCTTCGTCACTATCATACGTGGTCAGTACGATAATCCGAGCCGATTTAGCAGTAGCACAAATTGCACCGATAGCGGCAACTCCTTCTACTTCAGGCATTCGCAGATCCACGAGTGTAACATCCGGTTGGTGTTCTCCGAATAGCGCGATCGCCTGTTCCCCATTTTCGGCTTGGGCAATCACCTGCATCTCTGGGTCACGGTTAATAATCGTGGCTAATCCTTGCCGAAAAATGGCATGATCGTCCGCAATTAAAATCCGAATGGGCGTGGCTTGGCTCATCGTGATGCTCACTCAAGGGTTGACGGTGACGATAATTTCTGTTCCTTGTCCAGGTTGACTCCGAATCGTGAGTTGTGCGCCGATGCGCTCTGCCCGTTCGCTCATGCCGAGTAAGCCAAAACCCTCAGAGGATGGAAGACTCCCAACTCCAAAGCCCTGTCCATTGTCTTTCACGCGCAACAAAAACTGATCATGCTCGTAGATTAGCTCCACTCGAATTTCGTCAGCATTGGCATGTTTAATCGCATTGGTTAAGGCTTCCTGCCCCATCCGCAGTAGGTTATTCTCGACTTCAGTTGATAGAGCATACGCTGTCCCCTTAACCTCATAATACAAAGTGGTATCGTTTGCAGCCGCTCTGATTTGAGCGATGAGACGATGGAGAGCGCTCTGTAAACTCCCTTCCTCCAAAAGCTGAGGACGCAGCGCGACGACCGATCGCCGTGCTTCAGTCAGTCCAGTTCGCGCCAATTCTTTGATCAGGTCTAGGTGTGCCCCAGTTGCTTCTACATCATCCGTGAGCACCTGTTTCGCCGCGCCCACCTGAGCCAGAATGCCTGTAAAGGACTGAGCGAGTGTGTCGTGAATTTCGCGTGCCATGCGGTTACGTTCATCCAAAATCGAGGCTGCTTCTGCTTGCTTTTGCAGCGTAATATCTCGCGCCAACCAAATCACCTGTTCGTGCCGAATCGGGGCAATGCGAGCCGAAAACCGGACTTCTCGTCTAGCTATCCACTGGCATTCAGTGTATTCAACGGTGAGTACTTGTTGGGTTTTCACCACCTGCTGAATATAACTCAGGAATTCATCAGCTTGTTCCTTGGCATAGAGTTGATGCAGTGTTTTACCAATATATTTCTCCCTATACTCCTCTCCATAGGATGGATTTCCTGGGATTGCGTCGATCACTTGCCCTTCAGCATTGTAAACACACAGCGGATCGGGAATGGCTGAGAAGAGCGATCGCAGTTCTGCTTCAGAGGCTTGCAATGCTGCTTCTGCCTGCTTGCGATCGCTAATGTCCGCAATTACCCCTTCGATGTAGTCATCGTCTGCATTCAAATAAGAAGAGGAAAGTCCCCAGAACAATGTCCCATCTCGTTTTCGCATCTGTACTTCATAGCTTCGCACTTCCCCATCCCGCTTCAGCACCTCAATGGATTGTTGGTGATCGCTGGGACTTACAAAATAGCCGACGCAGTGTTCCCCAATGATCTCCTCTGGTGAATCAAAGCCCAACATATTGGCAAGGCGTTGATTGGCATTGAGAATTAATCCATCCGAGATGCGGGTGCGGAAGATGCCGACCTGCGAGTTTTCAAAGATAGCTCGGAACTTAGCTTCACTGCGTTGTAATGCCTCTTCTGCTTGCCTACGCTGGGTGGTGTCGTTGCCCACCGATAAGATTTCAACGACCTCTCCCTGTTCATTGAAGATGGCTTGATTCGACCAGACCATCCAAACTCGCCGACCATCTCGACACAGGTTTTCACCTTCGCCTTGCGGGTACGATTGAGGATTACGAAGTAAATCACGGACAAAGGGTTTGACATCCCGCCCAGAGGTTTCGATGTCTGGAATGATTGTTTCAAATAAGGTTCGCCCTACAATCTGATGTTCTTCATAGCCCAGGAGTTTCACCCCATAATCGTTGATGTATCGAATTCGTCCTTGCGTGTCATAGCAAATGATGACGGAATTCGCAGTTTGTAGCAGGTTGCGATAATTTGCTTCACTTTGTCTCAATGCGGCTTCGGTTTGTTGACGTTCAGCAATCTCCTGCTGCAAGGCTTGAGTTTGCGCTTCTACCTTCCTTTCCAGTGTTTCGGCATAGTCTTCTAACTGTTCACACAACCGAGCATTCTTCAGTGAAATTGCTGCCTGAGCCATCAACAGTTTAAGGACTTGTAAGCGATCGCTAGTAAACACTCCGGTACTGAGATTGTTCTCCAAATAAAGGATGCCGATCAGCTGATTTTGCTTGAGAATTGGCATACACAGAAGCGATCGCGTCTGTTGCTTTTGAATGTAAGGATCAGTTGAAAAAGACGATTCGCTGACTGCATCATCAAACACCAAAGTTTCTTGAGTGCGTTCTACCAAGCGAATAACGGAGACAGGAATCTTTGCACAGTCGGCAACAGCGAACTTTTCCAAGTCACACTGTCTACTTCCGCTGCATTGAGCCATCACAGTGAGTTGATCCTCTTCCAGGAGAACCAGAGTGCCAGTTTCGGCTCCTGCATTTTCGATTGCCACCTGCATCAACGTGGCAATTAATTGATCGAGATGGATCATTAAACTCCCTCCGACGAAGGACTGTCAGCCATCTCCCAAAGTATATCGCTTGCCAAAATCCAGAAAATTAAGCTTCTGAGTGGATTTTTGAAGGTTTTCCAATGATTACATTTCTGTGGCAGCGGGGGGAAGGTCCCAGGCGACCCCAAAATCTCGTTGCCAATCTTGTCAGCAATGCGGGAACTTCGCTGTTGCCAAAGGCAATCGAATAATTCGATGTCCAGTGGTTTTGCCCTTTCTTGTGTTCTGATTGCGCCGTGACCCTGACGATAATATTCGGTGTTAGCAGACTGCACGCCCAACATTTTTGATTCAGCGATCGCCTCATCAGTGATAACTACAAAACTGCTCTAATTATCGGCGATCGCCCCATAAATTCTTCCCCATTCCGCTATTATTCTGACAATAGTCAGATAGAGATAAGTGCAATTATCGTTTACGGGCAAGTCGCAATTTTTCAGAGTTTTCAACTGAATTGCTTGCAGCTCAAGACTTTGAGCGATCGCGTGGCGCTTTTTGCAGCTATGCTGATACTGTTGGCGAAACATTGCTTAACGCACTGAAAGACCTGAATTTTTGTCGTTGCCTCGCTAAAATTCATTGAGCTTTGTATCTTTCACAGGCGATTCAGTTCCTTTACTTCGGTTTATCGTCGATGACCTGCTAGAAGTCTGCCGTCTTTCAATGCGGTGCAAAGTTTGAACCCCTATCTCCCACATTACCAGGAGCTTTCGCTTCCTCCAGCATCCTTTACCCACTGGATAGTTGTGCATTCCTTACGGTTTGCCTACTCTGACCTCAAGACCAGAGAATCCATTGGGTTTCTGTAGTTCCAAGTGTTTGAGATGGGTCCGGGTCGGGTTCCGTCTTCACTCCGATGGAATTAAGCTCTGTCACTTAACGGAGTAGCAAGCTGTTAAGCCACCCACTCACCTTTTGGCCTCAGTGTCTCAGCCCCATTTTACTGACTGGCACAAATGATGAAGCTTCAAACAACGGTTCAGTTACCTTAACCCTTTCAGACTTCCCCTTGCCCTTACCCAGATTGAGGCTTCCAGGCTTGGATACGTTCGTAGTCTGCATTCCAATACATACTCCATCTCAACCGATTGGACGTGGATTTGGCAGGCGAACCAACCCATTAAAATTCTTGCCAGGATACCAGGGCGTTTGGAGAAGATTGTCAAAACCGGGAAGGCTTTCCATGTGTTCCACCATCCGGGTACGCATGGAATCATCAGGTAACGATCCCCTTAATGCACCCATGTTTTCAACAACGTGGTCTGGGTTCGTGGTCGCGGGAATTGTGCAGGTTAGAGCCGGGTGAGAAATCACATACTTGAGAAAAAACTGGGCCCAGTTTTCGCAGCCAAAATCGCTGGCAAAATCGGGTAGTGGTTGCCCCTCTACCAATTCAAAGAGACGGGCTTTCTCAAAGGGCATGTTGGCTAAGACTGCTGTTCCTCGCGCCGCCGCTGCAGGAAGAATTCTGTCTTCAACTCCACGCTGACGGATTGAGTAGCGAAGTTGAACAAAGTCCAGATCACCATTCTCGATCCACCTCTCAAGCGCAGCAAAATACAACGGATCATGATGGGTAACGCCCACGTAACGAATTCTACCTTCTTCTTTCCATGCCTTTAGCAGGGGTAAAATCGCGTCTACATTCACCAAGCTATGAACTTGCAACACATCAATGCGATCGCGAGACAATCGTGCCAGTGATTGTTCAAACTGACGTTGCGCCTGGCTAGGATCGCCCAGATACTCTCCAGTTGCCCAGGTTTTGTTAGTAATAAACAAATTATTGGTCAAGCCGAGGGTTCTGGCAAATTCGCCCACGTTCACCTCCGACATCCCGTAGAGCAGTGAGGTATCGACCACTCGCCCGCCTGCATCCCAAAAGCGGCGCATCACTTGTTGAAGATGATCGCGGGGCTGATCAGACAAAGCATCAAAGGTCATGAACGTTCCCAGCCCGATTGCAGGCAGTTTCTCTCTTGTGCGCGGAATCTCTTTCGTGATGATCTGTGCGGGTTGATTTGGAGCAGGTTGCGACGGTTGAGTTTGAGTTTGATTCTGTGCCTGTGCCGTCTTCAAAAGAGTAGGTGTTAAGGCAGCGGCGGCGGCACCAAATCCTAACAATCCAAGCGCAGACCGACGGGAAATATTTTGCCTAATTGCTGGACGGGAATAATTGTGGTTGGGTGTTGCATTATCTTCTATGTTGCTGTTAGTCATTACTTATTACCGTAAAAAACACTGGCATTAGCGGCTTCATACCCTCAGAACCAGGAGCTTGATCGGGCGCAAAATATCTTGCCGATCTGGGGGCACGGCTTTGTTGGAAAGGCTGGGGGTTTTATCGCTGAATGCTTAGTAACACGTTTCAAGGGACTGTTTTTGCGCCACTGTCAGTGCTGAAGTTTGATCATCACTAACGAATGCATAGAAGCCTCAGTTGATAACAAACACGAATGAAACTATGTTGATCGTTACACACAGAACATAATGTGTCCAATGCATATTGAAGATGTCTGCTATATCAGTAGTGATATAGTATGAAACTATGACTCAACAGTTCCCCAATCTCGCGCGCATCGACCTCAATCAACTTCTGGCTTTGCAAGCCATCCTGGAGGAGAAGCACATCACTCGAGCAGCTGCTCGAGCCTCGCTCAGCCAGCCAGCAATGAGTCGCGTACTGGGTCGACTGCGATCGGCACTTGGCGATGACCTGCTCATTCGTAGCGGCGTCGGGTACGAGCGAACACCGCGCGGCGATCGCCTGCTGCAAGAGTTGGAAGTTCTCCTGCCTCGCTTAAATGCAGTGATTGGGAGTAATGACTTTGATCCCTCCACCTCACAACAATGTTTCCGAGTTGCAGGCACTGACTATGCAGCCGCCATTATTGTCAGTGGCACGGTGCGGCTCTGTCGCCAATCTGCTCCCGGCGTTCGCGTTGAAGTCGTTGGCTGGACACAAGACAGTTATCGTGATGTGGAAATGGGTCGCTGCGACGTGGCGCTGGGCGTCGGCAGCGTGCCAACCCTGCCCAAAGAATTGAAGGTAGAAGTGCTGTACCAGGAGAACTTCGTGTGCTTGATGAGTACAGACACCAAATTTAAGGGCAAGCGGTTTTCTCTGGACGAATATCTGCGCCGCCCACACGCGGTAGTCGCAACCGCCGAAGGGCGACAAACCATGATTGATCGTCCGCTTGCTGATTTGGGAAAGCAGAGGAATGTTGTGCTTCAGTCACCTTACTTTATGTCAACCGCGCTGAGTATTGTGGGTACCGACCTGATATTCACCGTCCCCATGCGCATAGCACTCGAACTCTCAAAATTGGCCAACTTTCGGCAAGTATTACCCCCTCAAGAGATCAGTGATTTCCCCTACACAATCGTCTGGCATCCTCGGCTTGGTGGTAATTCTGAACAGGCGTGGTTCCGTGACCAGATCCGGGCGACTGTGAAATGATGGTGAGAACCTTTATGTAGATGCACTAGGGATAGGTGATAGAGCGCGGTAAGGCTCCGTTATAGCAGAGAAAATTTTGGTCGCCAAGGCTGAGAAGCTCGTAGTATAAAGCTTCCAGCAATTTCTTCCTTACAGCGAGCAATTGACTTGAACTGTCCGATCTTCAGCCATAAATGGGACAGTTGCCTTTGAAACTTCACTAATAACCAAAATTTTTCCTCTGCTAAAACTAAGCCAGTAACCCCGTTATTATTGTTTGTGCCCCAAAAAACTTCAAAAGCACTATGCGTAGGATTGAGGTACCCCGATTACAACGCTACAGATAGCGCTTCAAGAAATTCTTGCGACATGATCGTCAGATGCACTCAATCGGGGCGGAGGTCTCCAGGGGCTGCATTCGGGTCCATATTTTCGTAGCTGAAGTAGCGATCGGGAACGCCGTTATAGATGATGTAGTCGTCAAATATGTGAATTCCTGGCTTGTTATCCACTTGGGCGATCGCTGCTTTAACCGAATGCAACTGTGCCACCGTCATTTGTAAGGGACGTTCGTGGGGTTGGTAGTTGGTGCGAATCAAGTAGTCCAAACGAGGATAGATTGACATCTCCACATGACACCCGAGCAGGTGTGTTACCGGATGAATATCGGCGAAGGCAATCATCCGGTCAATACTGTTACTGAAAGCATCCCAGTCACGGATGTAGAGGCGACCGGGGTAAAGCAAATCTCCTGTGAAGAAAATTTGAGTATAGGGGTCGTAGATAGAAACTTCTGCATCCTCATGACCTGGGGTTCCCATCACTTGCAGCACTCGCCCCCCTAAGTCAAAGGGTACGACTTCATTTGCCCAGTCTTGAAAGCTATAAAACTCAATCGTTTCAGCTAAGGTGCGTCCTACCATCTGGGTGTTGGGGCGATCGAAGAACTGAGGGTCACCCTCAAAGTGATCTCGATGGAGATGTGTGTGGGCAACGACTAGCGAGTAAGATTCACGCGGATACTTGGCTAACCATTGCTCTATCAATTCATCTACCGTTTGACGCAATGGAAAGAACTCAGGCGACCGTGTTGCTCCTGTGTCGAGTAGAATGGCACGATCATTGCCAAACAGCAGAAACATAAACGGTGCTTCGTAATGCACTGCCATGTTTTGACGCAGGATGTAAGTATGTTCGTTATAGGCATGAACTTGAATATCAGGTTCGCTGTTGTGCTTGGCCGAGATGGAACCATGAATCCAACGAACATTGAGACTGCCCAATACAGGTTGATCTATGGCAAAGTCAATGCGGTCAACAGCGTTTGTTTGAATGGATGCAGTCATGAGCAATACTCCTAAAGCAAGGAAGTGAACATTGAACAACACAAAGCCCAGGAAAGCTTCATTTTTGCAAGATGGTTAACTTCTCCGGGGCTTTTATCCCGCCGTGCAGCTAGCTAAGGCAGCATCAGGCTCAACTCCCGCTAGCTTGCTTCTCTTGGACCAGCACTGTTAGCAAATGCTGCTCAGCCAGAACCCCAGAGGCGATCGTCTTTCCACTGTTTGACCTGATATCATGTCGCCTTCAATGTACATGACATGCATCTTTGCACAATAATCTTTGCTGGGCATTTCGGTGTTCTCTTCTTTGTGTATATTAGGGTTACTTAACTAGGGGCACTTAACCCAACTTGGATATAATGCTCTTCTATCACTCTAGGCAGAGGAAAGTCTGTAACCCTGTATGCGCTTTGTTCGGTACTGTCACAAAACTTTTCAAAACGCTATCTAAAGTGTTGTAGTACGTGTATCTTAACTTTACTCGTAGTGCTCCCAAAAGTTTTTGCGACAGTACCAGTTTTACTGCTCAGCCACGTTTGAACCTAAGCGAGCGAGAGCGAGAGGTTCTACGGCTACTGGATCAGGGAAAAACAAATCGTGAGATTGCCAGAATCCTGCATATTATTGAAGGGACAATTAGAAATTACA
Organism: Oculatella sp. FACHB-28; assembly: GCF_014696015.1. Taxonomy (NCBI): domain Bacteria; kingdom Bacillati; phylum Cyanobacteriota; class Cyanophyceae; order Oculatellales; family Oculatellaceae; genus Oculatella; species Oculatella sp. FACHB-28. The sequence continues at coordinate 24,394 of NZ_JACJPJ010000084.1, forward strand.
TCAGCCGAATTTTAAGTGAATTAGGAGTGAGCGATCGCACCCAATCCGCACTGTGAGCACAACAACACAATCTCCTTCTTAGCCGAACTTCTTTTACTTGTTTTTTTAATCCTATAATCCTGTTCAATTCAGTCCGGTTTCAACTTAAGTCGTCATGCACATTGACCTTCACAAAATCCCTCAAGCCAGTCCTGATGATATATCTGGTCTAGATGCCATAATCACTGCAGGAAAGCTTAAGCCTGCTGAGATCATTGCCATTCTTGGCAAAACTGAGGGAAATGGTTGCGTCAATGATTTCACTCGTGGGTTTGCAACCCAAAGCTTGAAGCTGTATCTAGGTCGCCACCTGGAGGCAGAAGCTGCCCAGCAGATTATTTACATCATGTCTGGGGGCACGGAAGGCGTACTTAGCCCTCACATTAATGTCTTTACTCGTCGAGACGATCTCCCTAATGCTCCCAAGCGTTGGGGGTTAGTGATGGGCACCCAGCGCACACGAGCCTTTTCTGCTAAAGAGATTGGTTCAATGGTGATGGTCGAAACGGTTGCCCAATCCGTTAGGGCAGCCATTCAAGAGGCTGGGCTCACTCCTGAGCATGTTCACTTTGTACAAATTAAGTGTCCTTTGGTACAGTCTAGTCAAAAAAAACAGATAGGTAGTACTCACAGTAGCTATCAGTCGATGGCTGATTCGCGAGGGGCATCGGCTCTCGGAGTTGCTTTAGCCTTGGGAGAAATTCAGCCTAGTCAACTCCAGCCAGAGTCTATCTGCCGCGATTTTAGTCTCTATTCCAAGGTTGCTTCGACTTCTGCTGGGGTTGAGCTTCAAACCTGCGAAATTTTTGTTTTAGGGAATGCTGCCCACTCCACTAGTGATTTGATTGTGGGTCATGATGTGATGCAGCATGCTCTGGATAGTGAAGCTGTTAATCGGGTGATCGCCTCTACAGGGCAACTTGTAGATCAAGTAGTGAATGTATTTGCCAAAGCCGAAGCTGACCCCAGCGGTTTGGTCTTGGGAAGACGACACACCATGCTAGATGACTCTGATATCAGTCATACTCGCATGGCGCGGGCAGTTGTTGGCTCAGTGATTGCGTCTGTTGTTCAAGATCCGATGGTTTATGTGTCTGGTGGCAGCGAACATCAAGGACCACCGGGAGGCGGTCCAATTGCTGTTATTGCAACGCAGTAATCTACGTGAGTTTGGGATAAGGAGGGGTGGAACAGATAGAGTTGAAAGTACCTAATTCTCAACCAATCTAACCACCCCATGCTTAGTTTAGAATCCCTGTTTTGTCATGTCGATGATTTTTGTCAGTGGTTTGAACGCCAGTGGCAGCAGCAACTTTTAGGAGAGGGACGACAAAAACGCCGACGCTCTCGCAGCCTCTGCTTAAGCGAGATTATGACGATTTTGATTGCGTTCCATCAGTCGGCATACCGCAATTTCAAGTGGTTTTACACGCAGTTGGTCTGTCGCTATTGGCGTAACGCTTTTCCGGGGTTGGTCAGTTACAACCGCTTTGTCTAATGGATACCATCTGCTTTGATTCCCTGGTGCGGCTATTTGCGTCAATGTTTTGGTCCGTGTACAGGACTCAGTTTCATCGATGCGACCAGTATCAAGGTCTGTCATAACCGTCGGATTGCTTCTCATACGGAATCCGGTTATGGAGTAGCACTATAAGATAGGAGGATGGGACGCACAATTACACTGGCAAAACACCTCAGTCGTGAGGAATTAAAAACTCGCTATCAAAACAGCAGT
>NZ_JACJPJ010000085.1:0-111951 GCF_014696015.1 Oculatella sp. FACHB-28
CACCGTAAAACCTTGTGCTACTCCAAATCCCTTGAGATGTTGAAATGTTCACTCCGTTTGCTGCTTCACTATTTGAAGTATCGAGCTATTCCTCTACCTACTTAACCATTACGGTTTCAGCAACGCCGATTTTCCAACTTCATTGCTTGCTTAAAAAGATATTTGAGCATCTAAATCTATTCAAACTACTTCAAATATCTCAACAGCAATTACCTTAGAAACAAGCTTCAACATCTTTTTTAACATTTATTTCAATAAATCTTACGGAGCAAGCAGAGTACTCTACTTGCTTCACAAAGTAATGTGTCCGCTGCCGAAAAGAGACCGGATTCCAGTCAACCCAATCAGCCATCCAGACTAACCTTCAGGAAGCTACAATGCTCAATTCATCCATCCTCTTCATTGATGCTACGGTTAAAAACTACCAAAATCTTCTCTTTGGTATTGAACCATCAACACAGGTCTTTGTCCTAAATTCTGAAGAAGATGGGGTTCGACAAATCACTGATTTGTTTGCAAAGAATCCTGGGTACAGCAACGTCCACATCGTCTCCCACGGTTCTCCAGGTTGCCTTTATCTTGGGCAGACACAACTCACCCTGGATACTCTCGATCGCTATGCTTGGGATCTAAAGACCTGGTTTACCTCCTTCCCTCTTCTCCCTTCCCCTCCCTCACTCCTGCTATATGGTTGTAACGTTGCGGTTGGAGATGCTGGAGCTGAGTTCATTGAGAAGTTGCACCAGTTCACTGGCGCGCAGATTGCAGCTTCTACGTCTCCCGTTGGTCATGCTTCGCTGGGTGGCAATTGGCAGCTTGACCACAAACTAGGACAAGTTCAAGCAACCCTCCCGATCGCCCCCTCCACCTTGGCTACTTATAAAGGAGTATTAGCAGCACCTGTGATTAGTGACAGTATCACAATCACTCGCGCTGTTGATGAAGATAAAACTCTATCTATTACAGGAATTTCGGTTAGTGATGCGGATGCAGCAGATATCCAGACCGTCACCCTCTCTGTTGCCCAAGGACTCTTGAACCTCGCTTCAACCAGTGGACTAAGGGGAATTACAGGTGACGGCACAGGCAGCATTAGCTTCTCAGGTACGCTGTCTGCTGTTAATGCAGCATTAGCTGGGATGTTATACAAGTCGGGGCTAAACTACAGCGGTAATGATACATTAGCCATTACAGTCAACGACGGAACTCAATCAGTTCTACGTAATGTGGCAATCGCTGTCACTCCAGTTAACGACACCCCAACCATTGCTCCATCCGGCATCAGTGTTGCAGAGGGAGGTAATAATTCCTTCAACGCTAGCAACTTTGGTATTGCCGACGTTGACAATGAAAATGTACAAATTATTGTCAAACTCGATAGCTTGCCTAGCAAAGGCTATTTAACATTCAACGGTAACTTTCTCGTAGTTGGTTCTACCTTTTCCTATGATCAGGTCGCTCAGTTACGATACGTGCATAGTAGTATCCAGACAACAGTACCAGGTGGAACGAGTGACGCTTTTACAATAACGGTTGACGATGGTGCAGGCGGAACTATTGGTGTAACGACCATTCCTGTCACGATTACTCCAGTTAACCAACTGCCCACAGTCAGCGGTACAAATACCCTATTTGAAGGAGAAACTAATCACCCGATCGCAATTTCCATTAGCGACTCAGACCAGACGGCTAGCAACTATACAGTTGAAATTCTCACTCTGCCTGTTGATGGCGTTTTGAAACTGGGGAGCAATCCCGTCATTGCTGGGCAAACGCTAAGTTCTGCGGATCTAGCAAATCTCACTTACAGCCACGATAGCAACGACGATAACTTTGGTAACCCTCCTCCCGATGGCTTTACTATCCGAGTGATAGACGACGGCGGTGGCACTGGCACTCCAGGTTCTACCACATCCACCGTTAGCCTCAATATTCAGCCCAACAACGATGACCCCGTTCTTGTTAGAAACACGGGACTACGTCTGAACACACTTTCAGAAGGTTTGATTAAAGTTATTACTCCTGCTGATCTAAGTGTCACCGATCCGGACTCACCAACTACCCAACTCACCTACACTCTCACTGCCGCACCTGACGCGGCGATCGGGGGACTAGAACGGTTTAACGGCACCAGTTGGGTAAGAATTGGTGTTGGTGCCAGTTTTACGCAGGATGATTTGAACAACAGTCGAGTTCGCTACGCATTCCACAAATCGTCTTCAGGTAATGAGGGTTTTGCCGATAGCTTTAGCTTCCAGGTTCGCGATGGCGAAATTCGTGAATACCCCTCGACACGAGAAGGCGGCATTTGGAGATCAGATGGTTCTACTCTACAAACCCTCACCTTCAACATTAATATTGATGTTCCAGCTACTGGAAGCGGCAGCACTGGTGGGACTCAAAACCCAATTGTTGTGGGTAATACCCCTCCAGTGATTGAGCTAAATAAGGGTCTTGCCAGTTTAAGTGAAGGTACCTCGACACTTATCACAAGTGCCCTTTTACGCGCAACAGATACAGATAACATCCCCAGTGCAATTGTTTACCGTATCACCGGTCTACCCAGCAGCGGTTTAATTCAACTAAATGGAACGTCACTTGGTTTATATGGCTCATTCACCCAGGATGATATCAACAAGAATCGAGTTACCTTTAATCATGCAGGCAACGAAGACTTTGATGATAACTTTCGCTTCACCGTTAGCGATGGCACCAATGTTACCTTTGAGCAAACCTTCACGATCGATATCACACCAGTAAACGATGCGCCTACGGTTGCGACCAACGGCTCACCTTTTCTAGTTGAAGCAGGCACGCTAGTCATCAATAATTCCTATCTTTCACTCAGTGATGTTGATGGTACAGGTGAAAAATCAGGAATAGACTTTGCTACACCAAACTCGCTCACGTTTCGGGTTGTTACGCTGCCGACGTATGGGTCGCTGCAAGTTGATCAGGGCAGCGGTTTCGTGACAGTCACATCCAGCACAATCATCACCAAAGCGCAGTTAGACGGTGGAAAGCTGCTCTACATCCATAATGGAACTGAGAATTTTACAGATAGTTTCGCTGTCCAAGCAGACGACAACACAGGCACACCCAACAAACTCAGCACAATTCAAACAGTCAATCTCACCATTGCCTCCTTTAATGATAATCCTGCCTTCGCCTCCTCCACTTCATTAACAGTTGCAGAAGCGGGAAGCGGTATAATTAAAGGCTCAAATAGGGTGGCAGATAATGAGCCTCACCTGCTTTACACTGACCCTGACAATACCACAGTTCAGCGGCAGTATCGCATCACTGACGCGACTGATAATGGTACTTTGTTCCGCAACGGACAAGCGCTATCAGTAGGGAGTGTCTTTACCCAAGCTGATTTAGACAATAACCGTATCACCTATACTCACAATGGGTCAGAAAACTACACTGATGCATTTAAATTTACGGTGAGTGATGGTGGTGGTGCAGCAGTTCCTGGCAACTACACGATCGCTATTACGCCAACCAACGATGCACCTCAACTGGCTGTCCCCACTGCTCAGATTTTCAATACCGATACCCCACTGACGTTTAGCAATGCTAATGGCAATCGTATTACCGCCATCGACGTAGATTTGGATACGCTCAGTCCTGGCGAAACCGATGTTCTAAAAGTCACTGTTGACTTGCAAGCGGGTGGAACAACTTACACTGCCAGCACTTTGACCTTGGGTTCCATCTCTGGCTTAACGGTTACGGGCAGCAATGGTACTTTAGGTGGCACTGTAACATTTGAAGGAACAAAGGCAAGTATTCAGGCAGCTCTAGACGGCTTACAAGTACAGGTGCCAACGGATGAAGACCGAGTATTATCACTGGTGGTGACTGTTGATGACTTAAATAATGGCGGGCCTAATCCATCTCCATCTCCATCTGGATATAGCACGACCGTCACAAAGACCATTGCTCTCTTTACCAGTAATGATAACGATGCTCCAACTATTGCCTCTCCTGCAAGCGTTATAGCAACTGAAGATGTAGCGTTTGGCTTTACGGGTGGAAATGTTATTGCGATCGCCGATGTAGATGCCTTTACTTCCACAGTCAACACGGTCACGTTAAACGTGACGAAGGGTACTCTTACCCTTACAAATTCCAGTTTGATTACATCTGGCGCAAACAACAGTAGCACGATTACCTTAACTGGAAGCTTAAGCGCAATCAACTCGGCACTGATAGGTTTATCGTATAAGGGAAATAGCAATGTTAACGGTAGCGATACGCTAACAATCGTTGCCAACGACCAGGGCAACACGGGACTAAATGGTGGCGCAACCGATCCAAAATCAACGACTCAAACGGTCAACATAACTCTTGCCCCAGTCAATGATCAGCCTACTCTGGCAGCACCTACCGCAGTCCAGACAATTTCTGATACCAGCCCAAAAATCTTTAGTACTGCCAACGGCAACGCTATCACCATTGATGACATTGCTGATCTGCCACCTTACGGTTTAGATAACTTCACAGTTACTCTAAATGCGATCGACAGCACAACCAGTTCAGCCTATGGCATCCTCACAGCTGCTACTGGTTCCGGGGCAACCGTGAGTGGAGATGGCACAGCCAGTGTCACTATCACAGGAACAAAAGCTCAGGTAAATGCAACGTTAAATGGATTGGGCTACGCTCCTACCAACTATAACTCAGAGGCAACGGTCACTCTGGCAGTTGTCGTCAATGATACGGCGAACGGTGGACCCGGTGCATTAACCGACACCAAGAACATCACGATTCAGGTTAGCGATTTTAATGACCCACCTGTCATCACCAACCCGAATACCATAACCGCTACCGAAGATCAATCATTTAGCTTTACAGGGACAAATCTCATTTCCTTGAGTGACCCGGATGATTTTGGCAAAACCCTAAGTATGACTCTGACAGTCGGTAAGGGAACTCTGGCATTCGGCACAATTACGGGACTAACCTTCACTAATGGCACCAACGGCAGTGCGAGCGTGACCGTGACCGGCACCAAAGCTGCACTCAACACGGCTTTATCTACACTGACCTATCAAAGCACTGTTAATGTCAATGGTTCTGATGCATTGAGTATCCTGGTGAATGACCTGGGCAATACTGGTGCAGGAGGAGCGAAAGCTGACAGCGAAACGGTCAACATCACAATTAATCCAATCAACGATGCTCCCACTCGAACCATCGGCGGTTCCGTTCCCTTTGGTACTGTCCCTGAAGATGCAGCACTGACTGGTACTTTAGTCTCATCCCTATTTGGCAGCAAGTTTGTTGACAACGTTGATCAGGTCACAGGGGGATCTTCCGCAAACAACTTTGCTGGAATTGCAATCACTAATAATTTGGCTACATCAGGCACTCAAGGTAGATGGCAATGGTCAACAGATGGCACCACTTGGAACAACGTTGGCACTGGAGTATCTACAACTGAGGCTCTTGTGGTAGCGGCAAACTCCTATTTGCGATTCCTTCCTAAGGCAAACTACAACGGAGCCGTTGGAAATCTATCTGTTCGCTTAATTGATGATTCTCAAGGATCTGTTGCATCAGGGAATATAGTCAATGTTGGATCTGGTGGCGGTACAACTCCCTATAGCAACAGCAATAATGCAATCAGCTTGACCACCAGTGTCACAGCAGTGAATGATGCTCCGATCGCCACTGGGTCGTCTACCTTAGCGGCTGTTAATGAAGATGCGGCATCTCCAGCCGGAGATACTATCACCAACCTGTTTACTACCAAATTTAGTGACAGTACCGACCAAGTTACGAACGGCTCTACTGCCAATACTCTGGTAGGGATAGCGATCGTCGGTAACACAGCAACAACTGAAGGTATTTGGCAATACTTTAATGGCACAACTTGGCAGGCTGTAGGTAATCCCAGTGCAACAAATGCTTTGATAGTATCAGCTTCAGATAAACTTCGATTCGTTCCGGCGACTAACTATAATGGTGCAGTTCCTGCACTCAACGTGCATTTAATTGACAGTTCCACTGGAACTGTGACAACTGGAACGATCGTTAACCTAAGCGGAGGTGGCGCAATTGGAGGTACAACCCGCTATAGCGCCAGCACTGTGCCATTAACCAGCATCATCAACCCGGTTAATGATGCACCCACGTTTAATAATCTCGGTGGTTCTGTTTCGTTCACCGAAAACGGCACGGCGGTGATTTTAGATGCAGATGCGATCGCCAATGATATAGAACTTGGAGGACTAGATAATTGGAACGGTGCTAGCCTAACCTTGCATCGTCAAGGCGGGGTCAACAGTCAGGATGCATTTGGTAATAGTGGTACGCTCGGCACGTTGGCTCAAGGGTCTAGCTTCGTGGTAAACGGAGTCACCATTGGTACAGTTACGGCAAACAGCGGTGGCACTCTTGTTCTAACTTTTAATGCCAATGCGACTACTGTCCTAGTCAATAGCGCCCTTCAGCAAGTTACCTACCGCAATATAAGTGAAGGTCCATCCTCTTCGGTGGCGATCGCCTATACCCTCAATGACAACAACACAGGTGCCCAAGGCAGTGGTGGAGCATTGACTGCCACCGGAACAGTGATAGTCAACATCACTCCCCTTAGTGATGCTCCAGTAATTAGTGCTGGGGCAACGCTAGCTTACACCGAAAACCAAACAGCCCGAGTAGTTGACAATACTGTGACCGTGGCTGACGTAGATGACACCCAAATCAGGTCAGTAACCGTCACCATCAGCAATGGCTTCACTACAGGAGATGTGTTGGCTGCCGTTACTGGTGGCACTAACATCACAGCAGGTTACAACAGCAACACAGGTGTCTTAACGCTCTCTGGTACAGATACATTGGCGCGTTACCAGCAGGTTATGCGTTCAGTGACCTATCTCAACACCAGTGAAACTCCGACTCAAACAACAAACACTCGTACTGTCAGTTGGCAAGTTACAGATGCTAATTCCGATGGTGCTGGCGCTGCAACTAGTACACCTGTCACTAGCACAATTACCATCAATGCTTTGCCTGATCCAGTCAACGACACGTTCAGTACCAATGAAGATACACTACTAAGCGCTAGCGTTGCTGATGCAGATATCGGGGATGGCCCAGCTACCTATGCAGTAAGCAGCGCTCCTAGCCACGGTGTCCTCAACTTTAACCCGAACGGCAGCTTCACGTACACACCCAGCCCCGATTACAACGGTTCCGATAGCTTTACTTATCGGGTAACGGATGCAAATGGAGATATCGGAACGGCGATCGCCACCATCACGGTTAATCCAGTAGCAGACATTACCAATGACAACAGCACTACCAACGAGGATACTCCAGTCACAATTTCCGTGCTGGACAATGACACCTTTGCATCAGGAGCAACCGTTACAAGTGCCACCAACGGTAGCAATGGCAATGTAGCAATTAACTCTAATGGCACTGTCACCTATACACCTAAGTCCAATTTCTTTGGGGCTGACGGCTTCACGTACACCGTTATCTCCGGAGGTATGACCGAAACTACAACTGTCAATGTTACCGTGGATGCAGTTCCTGACCCCGTTAACGATACGTTTAGCACCAGTGAAGATACTCTTTTGAGTGGTAGCGTCGCTGATCCTGATGCAGGTGATGGACCAGCCACCTATGTGATAACAGGCGCACCTAATCACGGGGCTCTTAACTTCAATCTAGACGGCAGCTTTACCTACACACCGAATCCGGATTTCAATGGTACCGATACCTTCACTTATCAGGTAACGGATGCAAATGGGGATGTCGGAACAGCGATCGCCACTATCACGGTTGATCCTGTCACAGACATCCTCAATGACAGCAGCACTACTAACGAAGATACTCCAGTTAAGATTCCGGTACTGGGCAATGACAACTTTGCATCAGGAGCCACAGTCACAAGTGCCACCAACGGCAGTAATGGTAGTGTAGTCATCAACCCTGATGGTACTGTCACCTATACTCCTAAACCTGACTTCAATGGCAACGATAACTTTACCTACACCGTTTCCTCGGGTGGTGTGACTGAAACTGCAACTGTTAATGTCATAGTCAATCCTGTTGCAGACATCCTCAACGACAGCAACAGCATTAACGAAGACACTTCCGTCACAATTTCTGTTCCTGATAACGACAGCTTTGCATCAGGAGCAACGGTAACCGCAGTCACTAACGGCAGCAACGGCAGTGTGGTCATCAATCCCGATGGCACTGTCACTTACACTCCTAAACCTGACTTCAACGGCAACGATAGCTTTACCTACACCGTCACGACCGTAGCAGGTAACACTGAGACTGCAACTGTTAATGTCATAGTCAATCCTGTTGCAGACATCCTCAACGACAGCAGCGCTACTAACGAAGATACTCCAGTCACAATTTCTGTTCTTGATAACGACAGCTTTGCATCAGGAGCCACAGTAACCGCAGTCACTAACGGCAACAACGGCAGTGTAGTCATCAATCCGAATGGCACTGTCACCTATACTCCTAAACCTGACTTCAACGGCAACGATAGCTTCACCTACACCGTTTCCTCGGATGGTGTGACAGAAACTGCAACTGTTAACGTCACGGTCAATCCTGCCACAGATATCCTCAATGACAGCAGCACTACGAACGAAGACACTCCAGTTACCATTCCGGTAGTAGGCAATGACAGCTTTGCATCAGGAGCAACGGTAACTGCAGTCACCAACGGCAGCAACGGCAGTGTAGTCATCAACCCAGATGGCACTGTCACCTATACTCCTAAACCTGACTCCAACGGCAACGATAGCTTTACCTACACCGTTTCCTCGGGTGGCGTGACAGAAACTGCAACTGTTAACGTCACAATCAATCCTGCTGTAGATGTCCTCAACGACAGCAGCAGCACCGACGAGGATACTCCGATTAAGATTTCGTTGCTAGGCAACGATAGCTTTGCATCAGGAGCAACAGTCACAAGTGTCACCAACGGCAGCAACGGCACGGTTGTAATTAACTCTGATGGCACTGTCACCTATACTCCTAAACCTGACTTCAACGGCAGCGATAGCTTTACCTACACCGTTTCCTCGGGTGGCGTGACAGAAACTGCAACTGTTAACGTCACAATCAATCCTGCTGTAGATATCCTCAACGACAGCAGCATTACTAACGAAGACACTTCCGTCACAATTCCTGTTCTTGATAACGACAGCTTTGCATCAAGAGCAACGGTAACCGCAGTCACCAACGGCAGCAACGGCACAGTTGTAATTAACTCTGATGGCACTGTCACCTATACGCCTAAGCCTGACTTCAACGGCAACGACAGCTTCACCTATACCGTTTCCTCGAGTGGCGTGACAGAAACTGCAACTGTTAACGTCACAATCAACCCTGCTGTAGATGTCCTCAACGACAGCAGCACTGCTAACGAAGGCACTTCCGTCATCATTCCCGTACTGAGCAACGATAGCTTTGCATCAGGAGCCACGGTCACGAGCGTCACCAACGGTAGCAACGGCAGTGTGGTCATCAATCCTGATGGTACTGTCACCTATACTCCTAAACTTGACTTCAATGGCAACGATAGCTTCACTTACAGCGTCACAACCGTAGCAGGTAATACTGAAACTGCAACTGTCAATGTCACAGTCAATCCTGCTGTAGACAGCATCAACGACAGCAGCAGCACTAACGAAGATACTCCAGTCACCATTCCCGTACTGGGCAATGATACCTTTGCATCAGGGGCAACGGTAACCGCAGCCACCAACGGCAGCAACGGCACAGTTGTAATTAACTCTGATGGCACTGTCACCTATACGCCTAAACCTGACTTCAGCGGCAATGACAGCTTTACCTACACCGCCACAACCGTGACAGGTGACACTGAAACTGCAACTGTTAATGTCATAGTCAATCCTGTTGCAAATATCATCAGCGACAACAGCAGCACCGACGAGGATACTCCAGTTGTTATCCCTGTCCTTACTAACGACAGCTTTGCATCAGGAGCCACAGTCACAAGTGTCACCAACGGTAGTAATGGTAACGTGGTCATCAACCCTGATGGTACTGTTGCCTATACCCCCAAGCCGAATTTTAACGGCAGTGATAGCTTTACCTACACCGTTACCTCCGGCGGTATCACTGAAACTGCCACCGTTAATATTGCAGTGGATGCAGTTCCTGATCCCGCTAATGATGCATTCACAACCAGTGAAGATGTCTTAGTGAGTGGCAGTGTCGCCGATGTAGATATGGGAGATGAACCAGCTACCTATACCGTAACGAGTATGCCTAGCAACGGAATTCTCAGTTTTAATTCTGACGGCACTTTCATGTACACACCGAACTCTGACTTCAATGGCACTACTACCTTCACATATCAGGTAACAGATGCGAATGGAGATACAGCAACGGCGATCGCCACCATCCTGGTCAAGCCCGTTGCTGACGCAGTTGGCGATAGTGGAGTTACTCAAAAAGGAAAGCCTGTCGTTATCAATGCTTCAGGAAACGATAGTTTCGAAAACAGTAATGCACTAATCCAAAGCATCACCCAAGGAAGAAATGGAACTGTTAGCATTAACCCAGATGGCACTGTCACCTACACTCCTAATGCAAGTTTCGTAGGCACGGATCGTTTTACCTACACTGTGAGCTCGGGAGGAGTAAACGAAACTGCAACCATCAGCATTCAAGTTTCCCCACCTCCAGGACCTATTCCCAACAACGGTTCATCTGGTCCAGATATCGTTATTGGGACTAATGGAGACGACATTCTCAACGGCTTTAGCGATATTGACATTCTTCGAGGACTTGGTGGTAACGACATTATTAATGGTGGTAGTAGCAGGGATGTCATGCGTGGAGATGATGGCAATGACATCCTCAATGGCGGTAGTGGCAATGATGATATGAGAGCAGGTACAGGAAAGGATATTCTCAATGGTGGTAGCGGTCAGGACTTGATGCTCGGTGGAACAGAGAATGATATCCTCAACGGTGGGCTCGGCAACGATCGCATCTATGGAGAAGCGGGTCAAGATACCTTAGATGGTGGAGATGGGCGCGATCGCCTCCATGGTGGACTTGGTAATGATACCTTGAGAGGTGGTCGTGGTGATGATCTGCTGACAGGTGGAGTGGGTAAAGATACCCTGACAGGTGGCCAAGGTCGTGATCAGTTTATCTATACCTCCGTCGGTGATTTTGGTGATGTCATCACCGATTTTGAAATTGTCAAAGATCGGATTAACTTCCGACCAATCCAAGGCATTCAATCCATGCGTGATCTTCGGTTTACTCAGAAAGGTGACGATACTTTACTGAAAGCCAACATCAACGGCAGCCTTAAAACTGTTGCAGTGCTTGAGGATGTCAACGCAAGTACACTCTCTCAAAGACATTTCATCTTCTAAACCGTTTTCTAGCGCTACACGCCTTGGCAAGGCGTTTATGTGAAAGTTCCTGTATCGCGAAAACTTCATACAAGAACGAGTTCCAAGTATGTGTAGCACCATACAAGTGTAGACCATACAAATTAGATAGAAAGGAAGGGAGAACTAAAGTCCTCCTTCCCTTTCTGTCTAGGTTTAAGGCGAGTTTATAGCGCAAGTGACAAATTTATCCATGTTCGTCGAACTGCATTCGTTCTGGTATAGGTCTAATTGCGCTGGGAACACTCAGGAAATGAGTGATATTCGTTATTACTCATCCCCTACCTCCTAAGCGAACTCCATCTACTGCAAATACACAGTCATGACACTCACAGACTATCTGTTTCTCACAGGACTTCTAGCCTCCGTTGCTGTTTCATTTCCAGCGATCGCCCAGACTCCAGAAACAGATATCTCTGAACCCGAAAGTGCCCCTCTGAGTGAAACAGGCTCTGCTGTGGATTTGATTATCCCATCTCGATTAGGGGTTGAACATTCGACATCGGGTGGAGGTTTTGACGGAGTGACTCAATTTGAGGGATTCATTCCGCTCAGACAAGATCCGGGGCAAAATATCACCTTTTTTGTTCCTCAGCTTCTGCTGGATAATGACGGCAATATCGGCGGTAGTTTATTGCTAGGGCATCGGTTTTACTCACAATCCCGCGATCGCATCTTTGGTGGCTATGTAGCATTCGATAGTCGTGAAACTCATAACAACACCTTTCATCAACTGGGATTAGGGTTAGAGAGTTTAGGTGAAACTTGGGATTTTCATATCAACGGTTATCTTCCGCTGGGAAACTCTCGTCAGTTGGCGGATGAACGGCGCTTCGACACAGGATTTGATATTTCAAGCGGGTTTGAGGAAAATCTTCTCGTATTATCAAGCCGCCGTGAACAACAAATTAACCGTCTGTATGAAGCAGCACTGTTTGGGCTGGATGCTGAGGCAGGGGTGAAATTGGCAGAGTGGGACGAGGGCAACGGTGACCTGCGCGCCTTTGGGGGAGTATATTTCTATGACGTTATAGGTACAGACAGCACATTAGGATGGCGTTTGCGCTTGGAAGCAAGACCCACTCAAAATCTCACGCTGGGTCTTGCACTGCAGAATGATGATATTTTTGGTACCAATATTGTTCTCTCTACCGGCTTGACCTGGCCCAGGGTTCGCCCCAGGGGTCCAATCACTGAAGTGGAAGATGTCCCAGCACGGCTGGGTGAAACGATCGTTCGCCTTCCTACCATTCCCATTGATGCTCAACAAGAATCAGAAACAATCGTTGATGAGTTCACCGAGCCATTGATGAATCCTGAAGAGGAACAACCCTATCGATTTGTGCATGTGACATTAGGGCGGCAAGCTCAAGGAGATGGGACTTTTGAGAATCCATTTGGCACGGTTGAGGAAGCATTAGAGGATACTCTCTCGGATGGAAACAACATTGTATACATCGAGGGAGGGAACAATCCAGATATTCCGGCGTTTACGATTCCAGATCGGGTTCGGGTACTTTCTCAAGGTCCAGTTCAGTTATTGGCTGGCCTACCCTTTCCGGGTTTCCCAGAAGCTCCTGCCCGGTTGCCTTTTTCTCCCGTCGTGAATTATGAGGATGGCATTTTAGTGCGTCTGCCATTTTCAGGAGATGGTAACTTTCCACGAATTCAAGATGCTGGAGCGACCGATTTAGTTGCGATGAGCGATCGCACCGTACTATCAGGTTTTAGAATTGCGAACGCCAGAGGCAATGCTGTTATCAGCAACCAAGCCGAGAATATTGAAATTCGGGACAATGCAATAACGAACGCAGGAGAGCGAGGCATTTTCCTAAATGAGGTGACAGGAAGTGTTGTCTTGTTTAATAACAGCATTACCGGATCACGGGGAGGCGCTGGTTCAGGACAAGGAATTCTGATTCGGAACTCAACTGATGGTGATGTGGAAGCCACCATCCAAAGCCATCAAATTGTAGATAATCGGGTTGCTATTGAAATTTCAGCACTGGGAAATTTAACTCAAGGATTTGATCCACAGCAAATCGTTAACATTACGGACACGGATTTGCGTAATAGCGGAGAACAAGCACTGCTTGCGACAGCTAGCAATTCGGGGAATCAGCAAATTTCATTTAGAGATGGCAATATCTTGAACAGCGGTGCAGAGGGGCTGCTGATTCAGGCAACTAACATAGGCTCTCAAGAGCTCATCCTAGAAAATAGCACCGTCAGAGGCAGTGGAGGAGATGGGATTCGCACACAGTCGGGTACACCTAATGAATTTTCTACAGCAGCTCAAGAAGTATTTATTCGTGGAAATCAAATTATCAACAATGGTGGAGACGGTATTTCCATTGAAAGTAACGAAGTTGCTGCTCAAGAACTAGCAATTGATGCCAACGTGATTCAGGGTAACGGAGGCGCTGGAATTCGTGGAGTAGCCAACAATCTCAGCTTTCAGGAATACGTTACTGATGCTGCCAATAGTTCTTTGGGGATCAGCAACAACGTCATATCAGGTAACGGAGACCAAGGAATTATCCTAACCGCTAATGACTCTGCAACATTAATTACTGATATTCAAGAGAACACTGTGTCAGACAACACAACTGGCGGCAATCCAGAAGTGGAAGTTACTGCTAGCTTAAGTACCACAGACATATGTGTTGTCCTCAACAACAATACCAGTACAACTGGCATCCGCTTAGACAACAATAGCTTGGGTGCTCCTGGACTTTTTGAGGTTGGCGATTTGCCTACTGTTTCATCCAGAAATATTGGAGAAGTGTTTGTGGAACCTAATTCATCAGTCTTTACCAATAAGGCTGGGGCTCCATCTTGCTTCAGAAACTAGCGCCTCAAAATTAAGCCAATCAGAACTAGTAGTACCTACCCCGCTTTAGCTGAAACAAAATTGCCATGTTTCTATTTATAGGAATAGTTGTCCCTCACACCGTACCTATTACACCGGCTCGTTATTATAGATTTACTTTTCTGTTACGAGGGATAACCGACTCAAATGGTGCTCAAAGTTGAAGCCCTAGTTAAGGGGGTAGGCAGAGCACGAAATGAAAGCTAGTGTATAAGAGGGCTATCAGGGTAAACGACCTAAGTCTTTGTATAGATGTTGGGTTCGTTGTTCTACCCGATACTTTATGAGTTCAAAGGGTTAGGTAGGCTAAGATAGCACAGATGTAAGAGTAGGCTGATTCTTTCAATATCTGTTTATCCCGGTTCTTTTAATTCTTGTACGGAATTCATCATTAGCTCTGAGTCCGTAGGATCGAAATCTTAAAAAAATCTTAAAAAGCCTTAAAATTAAGTGTGGTGTAGGTGACAGGAGGTTCAACGTGTTTCTAAGACTTGCGGAGCAGCATCGACAATTTGTCAAGGATTTGGTCATGAATCTTCAAGCTCTTGCGATTGTGCTTGAGCGACGGGGTTATTTGGCTTCCTGCTACACTTGTGGTGGGCAAATGAATAGTGCTTCTTTCATGGTTAGCTTAGGCAACGATCATTTGATTCGATTCCTAGTATCTGACTATGGGATCACTTGGACTGAGATGCGGGATGACCGGGAGCTCATGAAGCTAGAAGGTGCTGAAGCGATTAGCCAACTTCAAGAGCTAGCTAACCTTGTTAAGTATCAGATTGCCCCATCTGAGTACCGTCCGGCGATCGCCCAACCTTCTTAACTGAGCTTTTCCCTGCCTACGATAGGTTTAGTCTAGCCGCGAGTTCGCCTCGTTTTAGATGATGGCGGGTAGATGATAACAACAGAGTTGCGTTGGTTCTACCCTGGTTCCTTACCCACAACGGTCGGAAACTGGTTTCAAGCCACCTGGGATCAGGCTATAGCGCCAATTGAGGTTCGTGAAGATCGATACTTGCAACTGCCCAAGTGTGAATACCTCAACTTAAAGTTGCGGCATGGGAGCCTGGAGCTAAAACTTCGACTCAAGCAACTTAGAACTTTACAGGTTGGGGATCGCTGGGTTGGTCAGGTCGAGGTTTGGCAGAAGTGGAGCTTGCAAGATTCTTCTGAACCCCTAGATTTAGCCAATGTAGAAGCAGAGGCGACCTGGATTAGCGTCGAGAAGGTGCGATCGCAACAGCAATATCAAACCTTTCCGACTCAGTCACTCAAAGCAATTTCCTTTGAGCAGCAGTCTGAGCAAGGCTGTAGGGTTGAATTAACGGAATTGAAAGCACAAGACGCAACTTGGTGGAGTCTGGCATTTGAGGCATTTGGCGATCCCAGCCAGCAATTCAACCAGCTTCAGGCTGTTGCTGAGCAGATTAACAATCCGCTTGCACCAACTCTAGACTTGCACCACTCTTATGCTTATCCTAAGTGGCTATTCAATATTCGTTAGTGATCCCTTAACCGAAGCTTAATGCTTCACTTACAATTTATCTACTGAACATTGATAATTTTGATACAAAATTGTGGGACTTTCAGAAACTAGCCTATTACTTCCAGCCGATGGAGCAGGGATTGTGCTCAGGCTGAGTCTAGCTATATTTGCGGGTGCTCTAATTGGGTGGGAACGAGAAGCCGCCGAAAAACCTGCTGGTTTAAGGACTCATATGCTAGTGAGCTTTGGCTCTGCTATGTTTGTGCTGACAAGCATTCAGACAGGAGCCGTTGAGCAAAGTGCTGACGTTCTTAGTCGAGTAATGCAAGGGGTGATTGCTGGAATAGGATTCTTGGGGGCCGGAGAAATTTTCTCAACGACTCGCTCTGACTCAGATCAAATTAGGGTTAAAGGGTTGACTTCTGCTGCTGCCATTTGGGTTTCAGCTTCTTTAGGAGTGGTAATGGGCTGTGGGTTGTGGCAGCTTGGGCTATTAGGGGCAGGAATGACCTTTTTAATTCTTTGGGGTGTGAAGAAATTTGAGCGCTGATTTGCGACGCCATTAAATCTGAAAGAACAAATCATAGAGCGACAGCAGAATTTCTACGACGATCAGGACTACGACATACCATTCCACCCGAAGTCCAGTGTTGTGTTGGAGTAAATCTAGTACGGTTTCTGCGGTTCGAGAAATTAGCTCTAGCTTTCGCTCTAGGGCTAAATGGCGTTCTCGAATCTCGTATTCATTCTCTAAACGTAGATAGAGGCGCTCTAACTCTGGTGCATCCCAAAGCAGTTCTGGCTTATCAATAATTTCGACGCGACCAACAATTTTGTGCTGAATAGAGAGAGTTCTACCCAGTTGCCTGAGTAGTTCTTTGCCCCAGCGTTCGTTTCGGGTTGTACGTTGTAGGCTTTCAGCAAAAGGTTCAATCTGGTCAAAGACGCTAGCAGTGCCGACTTCATACTGAGCTAACACAACGCTTTTAGCCAAGATGTCAGCGACAATTTGCAGACGTTCGATCCCAAACTCTTGTAGCCAAATCATTCCATTTTCTACCCGTTCGGCTCCAACCTGCTCTAGGTGAAGGGTAGCTTCTTCGGTTTCGGGAGAGGAGAAGGGCTCAATGATAAAGGGTTGAAGCTGCGTGAGGAAGAAAGCTTCTTCGAGAGGGTCAAGCCCAAATAACACAACCGCTCCATAGCGGAACAAAGCTGCACAGCCGTGATCCCCGGCAGTTACGACTAGAGGGACGGTTGCGAGAGAGTCGGTGTTCTCTAAAGCTTTTAGCTCTAAACGTTCGCCTACAAATATGGCGCGACCTTGAACGGATTCTCTATCAGTAAAGAGTACTTTTTGCATATAGTTATAGTAAGCCTGCTGTTCATAGAAAAATGCAAGCCACTACTCACTTTAAGGAAGGGGAATCAGAAGCGATCGCCCATTTGTTCTGCGTTTCGCCTCAGATCAAGGTTCAGATTGGTAGTAGTCTCCAGGCTTAATTTCCCCGATCGTATCCTGATTTTTGTTGATACAGCCAGGTTTACGGGCATACTGACAGACTCTAGCCCATAAAGTTGCTCTACTACCCGGTGAACCTGAAGAAAATAGCACTCTGTCTCCGCCAACGGCTGGCACTATTTTCACTCCGCAGACAGGGCAAACTTGAGCTGTTTTTTCAGACATGGCTGCTGAATTAGGTCAACTTCAGAGACATTAAACGGTTTTGTATACCTTACAACAGCTTTTCAATCAATCCAAGCTTCAGGGATCTATTTGTTAATGTCCGATTATTAATCTCCGATCGCCTGACCTGCAATCCAGGCGGTTGTCCAGGCGCTTTGAAAATTGAACCCCCCGGTGACGCCGTCAACATCTAGTATTTCTCCAGCAAAGTAAAGCCCCGGGCAGCAGCGGCTTTCCATCGTCTTGAAGTCTACGTCCTTGAGGCGAATTCCTCCACAAGTGACAAATTCTTCTTTAAAGACGCCCTTTCCCCGAATTGGGTAGCGATTTTGAGTTAGTTCTTGAATAAGCTGGTTGAGCGATTTCTTTGACAGGTCTGTCCATCGAGCATCAGGCGCAATGTCTACAGTTGCAGTGAGATACTGCCATAGCCGCCGGGGAAGAGGGAGAGGACAGTTGGAGGCGATCGCCCGTCGAGGTTGCTCTGCCTTAGCTTTCAATAATTCTTGGCGCAACTGATCAGGATTGTGTTGCGGTAGCCAGTTGACCTGAAGGGTTGCCTGATATTGATGTTCGTACAAAGCTCTTGCTCCCCAGGCAGAAAGTTTTAGTACGGCGGGACCGCTCAATCCCCAGTGGGTGATTAAGAGCGCTCCGCTTTGCTCTAGGGGTTTGCTGTCTGGAATCAGTAGCTTTGTCTGGACAGGCTCGACCGATACGCCTGCCAGTTCTCGCAGGTGGGGATCAGGAATGTTGAAGGTAAAGAGAGAAGGGACTGGAGATTCGATTTTATGCCCTAAAGCCTTTGCAAGCTGATAGCCTTGGGGAGTGCTGCCTGTTGTCAGGAGGAGGCGATCGCTGTGTAATCTTTCACCTGATCTGAGTTCCAGTTCAAACCCTGCCTCAGATCGTGTAACAGCAACAGTAGAGACGCCTGTATAGATTTCTACGCCAGACTGGCGAGCTGCTTGCATTAAGCAGTCTACGACCGTAGCAGAATCGTCTGTTACTGGAAACATTCGCCCATCTGATTCAGTTTTAAGCTTGACCCCCCGTTTGGCGAACCAATCTACGGTATGGCGTGGCTGAAAGCGGCTAAACGCGCCCCGTAGGGCTTTACCGCCCCTGGGATAATACTGCACTAGTAATGCGGGATCAAAGCAGGCATGGGTAACGTTACACCGCCCACCTCCAGAAATGCGAACTTTGGTGAGCGTTTTACGACTGGCTTCTAGCAGCGTTACGTGAGCATGGGGGTGGGCTTCAGCGGCAGCGATCGCTCCAAAAAAACCTGCTGCGCCACCGCCAATCACCGCAATTTTGAGAGAGGATGCCAAACCGAGTTACCCGTTTACCTGACTTTCAAACCTAACCCCGCGATTCTAACGTTTGCGTGAGCCGGTCTAGTGCGGTCGTTAGTCTTTCTTGAGATACCACTACGGGATCAGTAGGAGTTGCTTCTGCTTCGGCAACTTCCTCTTGCCGCTTGAATTTTGCCAAAGCACGAATTGCTAGATAAATCACCAAGGCAATAATGATGAAGTCAACGATTGAGCCTAAAAAACTTCCAATCAGAATCGCCTTCTCAGACCCCTCGACTCCAAGGGTGCCAGGTACTAAAACAATTCTAGAGGTTCTCCAGTCTCCTCCTGGAATAACGAGACTGATGATCGGCATGATTAAATCTTGTACAAAGGATGTGACAATCTTTCCGAACGCGCCACCGATAATTACAGCGATCGCTAAATCCATCACATTCCCTTTCAAAGCAAATTCCCGAAAATCTCTCAGGAATCCCCCAGCAGCACCTCTGCCTCTTCTAATTGCCATAGCTTTGCTACATTTACTTAAAAATTTGTAAATTCTCGTGCTTCTACGTACAATCTTCTCTGGACGAGTAAATTGAAGATCCTGTACAACAGGACATGCTACCAGCCTCATCTCAGCCAGAAACAAAATTTCCTCAATTCTTGATAAATTTCCCTTGAGGCGAAAGGAAGCCCATGTTTGAGGGAATCCTGGTGAGGATATGGTGTCCAAAATGCTGTATTCTAATCACTCTCTCAGCTCTCGCGCTAGAGCGACGGTTAAACTTCCCAAGCGATTGAGCTTCCCAATCAACGAAAACTCAGGAAGATTTGAGCATGTCTATCGAGCAACTTCAGCCTGCTAATCCCCGTGATGTCAATGTGTATATGCCCTACTATCAGGGCAACAAGCGAGGTGCGTTGCCTCTAGCGATCAGCCTCTATCAAAGAGGGAGCTTAGAGGGATCACGCAAAATAGAAGGCGGTGAAAGTATTCCGTTTGTAGTCAGTTGGAATGTCTCGTCCTTGCCTGCTGATTTAACACGTTGTCGAATGCAGTTTGACGGTAATGCAGAGTTGAGCTACGAGTTGACCTTAGCAAACTTTGAGTTTGTCGATTTCTTAATTGATGTCATCATTAATTTCAAACGTTCTCGCTTAGCAGACTTTTCGCAGTCGTTCTACCGTAAGCTGTTGCGCTTAGACGATTAGCTAGCGATCGCAAATTCAGCAAACCCTTGATTTTGAGGGTGAGAAGTTCGATGATGTCGTGCCTCTCACCCTCAAAAATTGTGAGACTTGTGAAATAAGCACTGACTTCTTGTGATGTAATAGCTTGAAGTCCCTTCTATAGGCAGTTGGTTGAGAGCAGGTAGAGTGGGGCAAGCAAAACTGCCACTTAGAATGGAATCACAAAAGTCTGAATTTGAATAGGTTTTTAGAGGAGCGAGGGCGTGCCAAAGTCCACAAAATTTTTACTAGTTGGTTCAACAGAGGCTTATAGCGGCAAGTCAGCCACAATTTTAGGAATGGCTTATGGACTGCAAAGCAAAGGACTGGATGTCGCCTACGGTAAACCGCTAGGAACCTGCTTAAGTGAATCTCAAACCGATTCAATGGACGAGGATGTCCGGTTCATCAGCCAAACGCTGAATTTGCCGGAAAATCGCCTCCGCTCAACTCTGCTTACGCTAGACGAAGTCACAATTACCAAAAGAGTTTGTGCAGAAGACACGACCGACTACCAGTCAATATTGCAACGGTATTCTCAGTCTCAGGAAGAAGATTTGGTGTTGCTGGAGGGACCAGGAACTCTCGAAGAAGGCAGGCTATTTGATCTGTCCTTACCTCAAATTGCTCAAGCAATAGATGCGGCTGTTGTTTTGGTGGTTCGGTTTAACTCGATGCTGGCGGTAGATGCTTTGATTGCAGCCAAAGATCGGTTGGGCGATCGCCTCATTGGTACCCTGATTAACGACGTTGCTGCTGACCAGCTAGAAATTGTACAGACTGAGATTCAACCATTTTTAGAAGATCAAGGAATTGCAGTTCTAGGGGTGCTACCTCGTAACACTCTGCTAAAGAGCGTCAGCGTAGGGGAATTGGTGCATCAACTGAAAGCAGAAGTGCTGTGTCGTCCTGACCGAATGGACTTGATGGTGGAGAGCCTGACGATCGGGGCAATGAATGTTAATTCGGCACTCAAGTATTTCCGTAAAGCCCGAAACATGGCGGTGGTGACAGGAGGCGATCGCACAGATATTCAACTTGCAGCCCTGGAAACCTCCACACAATGCCTAATTTTGACCGGACATTTACCTCCTTCTGCAACCATTCTTAGTCGGGCTGACGACCTGGAAATTCCAATTCTCTCTGTAGATCTCGACACTTTGACGACTGTAGAAATCATTGATCGCGCTTTTGGACAGGTGAGATTGCAAGAACCGATCAAAGTGCAATGCATTCGGCACCTGATGGAAGAGCATTTTGATGTCGATCGCCTGATTGCAAAGCTAGGGCTGAAAACGGCTACAAGCATACAACCCTTAGCTCCCAGCTCTTGAAACTTGCTTAACGTTAAGGAAAAACAGGACTCAATTTGCCTGATCTAGAATAGAGATATTCGGTCTAGACTTGATCCCCAGGCAGTTTTTCTTGTTTTGTCTTGTCTTGTTGTCTGTGGTTTTGGGTTTTGACGGACTCAGCAGCAGATTCTAGAGGTATTGGCATGGGAGAGTTTTCTGGAGCGTTACGCCAGCAGGTTCTAAATTGGCTGGCAGACCACGTTCCTGAATCTCGACTGATTCACGTTTTGGCAGTAGAGCAAACGGCGATCGCTCTGGCCCAACAGCATGGATTGGATGTCAATAAAGCAGCCCAGGCAGGATTGATGCACGACCTAGCGAAATATTTCAAGCCACAAAAGCTGCTACAGATGGCGCAAACTGAAGGCTTATCGTTAGATCCAGTGGATCGGGCAAATCCTCACTTACTGCATGCAGACGTGGGGGCGATCGTAGCGCGGGATCAATTTGGCATTCAGGATGAGGAAGTGTTGCAGGCGATCGCCAACCACACGCTCGGCAAACCAGGAATGAGTCCGTTGAGCTGCATTGTTTTTCTGGCAGACAGTCTAGAACCTGGGCGAGGAAACACATCAGAACTCAACGCCTTGAGGCAAATCAGCCAGCAAGACCTGCCTCAAGCGGTTTGGATGACCTGTGATGCTTCTATCCAAGACTTGGTTGCTAAACATCGCCTAATTCATCCCCGTACAGTGCTGACTCGCAACTGGTTTTTATACAACGTTAAGCCAACTCAGTCTAAGCAACAGAGCTCAAGCACAGAGCCTATTCCACAGGTTTTAAGTGAATGAACCCTTGTACTTTTAGATGGAAGCTTAGTCAAAATAGATGCAATAGTGCTGATTGAATGACCTCAAAATTCCCGATTTATCCCTCTGTTCGTTTCACTATGATTTGACCAATAGAGACGAACCTTAAACAATTTACCTGTTCAACCATTTTTACGGAGTCGATCCAGTGAATCAGTCAACAGAGATGAAGTGCTATGGAGCCAAACGCAACGGTTTATTGACTTCCTTTGATGTAACACCACTCACGTTTTAACGAGTTGAGGAACCTAATTTTTAATGACAAATTACTCTAACGCCCGTCCAGTTTCGCCCGCTGTAGCAAATCCCGGTGCCGTCTACCAACCTGTCACTGACGATTCTAGCCGAGAGCTAGCCCTGACAATCGCTCAAGCTGCCGATGATCGCAAAGGAGGCGATATCGTACTGCTAAAGGTTTCAGAGGTTTCTTATCTGGCAGATTATTTTGTAGTGGCTACAGGTTTTTCTAGCGCACAAGTAAGGGCGATCGCTCGTTCGATTGAGGATGAAGTCTCAGAAAAGTGGCACCGCTACCCCACCCAAACAGAGGGACAGACAGAAGGTTCCTGGGTGTTGTTGGACTACGGTGACGTTATTGCTCATATCTTCATGCCTGACGAGCGCGAATTTTATAACCTGGAGGCGTTTTGGGGACATGCAGAGCGAATCGATTTTGCACCGAATGGAGTGATGACCGATCAAGTAGAGGGCTGAGCACGAGTTAAAACTTTTCAGCAAAACTTAATTCATTCGTGCGTCTGTCCACTGACTCAGGTAGATTAAAAGCACAACTGCTTTTCAGTTTTGACTGCCCATCATCATGAAGTCTTCTGCTCCAGTCTGTCCGGTTCCTTTTGAACAGCAGCCGATTAACGAGTACCAGGATCTCAAAGAGTCCTGGTTCTTTCGGTGGGCAACACTCGACCTGCGGAGCTATCTCCTTCCGATCGCCATTTTGTGGGGTTTGAGCTGGCTGTTCTCGGCTCCCGTTGCAGCAGTCAGCTTTCCGCTGGCAAAGTATCCGCTCCAGTTTGGGCTGAGCGGTGCAGCAGGGGCTAGCGTTCTTCCAGCACTAGCTTTGCTGCGCCTTTACTTAGGCTGGATTTATGTGCGCGATCGCCTTTTAAAAGAAACGATCTTTTATGAGGAATCGGGCTGGTACGACGGGCAAACCTGGACAAAACCAGAAGAAGTGCTAAAGCGCGATCGCCTGATTGTGACCTACCAGATCCAACCTATTCTGCAACGGCTCAAGCGTACCTTTGGTTTATTGGCGCTAGTCTTCCTCAGCGGCAGTTTCGTTTGGAACTTCCTGTAAATCAATTACATCCTCTTCCTCTGCGAAGTTTCCCCAACCTGAGGCCGTTTCGGCTGCTCGTGGTACGGGACGAGTACTGATTTCGTAAACGGGACGAGATTCATCAGGAACTAATTCTAATTGGTGAGATGGAGGGCGACGCTGAGAGCGACGGCGGCGCGAAACATTTTCTTCGCTGGTTTCCTCTGCCACCACTTCATAAAGTCTTGCAAATTTTTGCGATTTTCCCTTTCGCAGCACTCGTCCTAAGCGCTGAATGTATTCGCGGGCTGATCCAGTACCCGATAGCAAAATGGCGACGCTAGCCTCTGGCACGTCTACTCCTTCGTTTAGGACATGAGATGCGACTAGGGTCTTATATTTGCCTTCGCGAAACTGCTGCAAAATCTCGTGGCGCTCCTTCACGGGTGTTTGGTGGGTCAGCGCCGGAATTAGAAACTCCTGGGAGATCCGATAAACTGTAGCGTTGTCGTTAGTAAAAATTAGCGTTTGGGCGGGATGGTGTTCTGCCAGCAGGTCTGTCAGAATTCGCAGCTTGCCTTCCGTACCCAGAGCGATCGCCTTTGCTTCTCGATGTGCCAGCATCGCCCTTCGTCCTGCCTGCGATTGGGCGCTTGCCCGAACAAACCGCTGCCAACCCTGAACGCTGCCCAGCCAAATATTCGAGTCCTGCAAAAAGGTGTTGCGGGTTTGAATTAAATGCTCATATCGATCGCGCTCTTGCTGCGACAGTTTCACCTTAACCTGAATAATTTCGTGATCCGCCAGTGCTTTCCCTGCCAGATCTTCGGCAGTGCGATAGTAAATGACTGATCCCAGCAGTGTATCCAGGTCAGCGTGTCTGCCATCGGCGCGGTCGGGGGTCGCCGTTAAACCCAGGCGATAGGGGGCGATCGCATATTCAGCAATCACCCGATTAAAGTCGCTTGGCAGGTGATGACATTCATCACAAATCAGCAAGGCATAGCGATTGCCCAGGCTTTCGGCATGGATAGCGGCACTGTCATAAGTGGCAACAAGAATGGGAGTGCGATCGCGAGAACCACCCCCTAACAGCCCGACCTCGGCATCTGGAAACGCTGCAACCAGGTGAGCATACCACTGGTGCATTAAATCTAACGTTGGCACCGTGATCAAGGTTGTGCGAGGCGTTGCCTGCATCACCATTTGAGCCAGGTAGGTCTTTCCAGCCGCCGTGGGCAAAACTACAACACCCCGCCGTCCTGCGGCAACCCAGGCATCTAAAGCTTCTTGCTGGTGGGGATAGGGCTCCATTTCCAGGCTGGGGGTGAGGGCGATCGCCGCAAACTCCTTTGCCTGGTCAGTAAACGGCGTACCCTCTGCCTGTAAAGTTTCTATCAAATCACGATATTGAATTGCCGGGAGGCGAAACCGCTCAATCCGGTCATCCCACGTTGCGAAATCTACCCAGGCTTTGCCCCTGGGTGGGGGATGTAAAATCAGCGTTCCCCGGTCAAACTTAAGCGTAGGGGTACGAGCCATTGCACCTCTGTCTGCACCATTCCTCGCTATTGTATAGCCGTTGCTACGGTATAACTGCCGCCACCAGGGTTATACCGTTTCTATATAAGCTGCACATTTTGAAGTGTGTCCCGCGTACGCGGGACACACTTCAAAATGTGCAGTCTTGAAGACATAACAAAATCAAAAGCGGTAAACGGGCAGCGTGAAGTGAAAACAGCTGCCCTGATTGGGTACAGAGTCTACCCAAATTTGCCCGTAGTGGGCTCGAATCACTCGTTGACAAAGCGATAGACCAATACCATATCCATCCTTTGCCTCGTCCCGCTCTAGGCGAAACCGGTCTTCAAAAATGCGTTCGCAGTTTTCATTCGGAATGCCTAAACCCGTATCACACACGCTGACTTGAATTTTTTGGGTAGTTCGATGCAAGATCGAAAGCTCGATTGAGCCGCCAGTTGGCGTATATTTGCTGGCATTGTCTAGCAGATTGATTAATACCTGTTGAATGCGATCGCGATCAGCATAAACTTTAGGCAAATCACTCGGAATATCCGTCGTAAGCTGCTGAGATTTAGCTTGAAACTGTCCCTTCAAATAATTCAAGACCTCCAGGCAAAGCGCCCCTAGATCTAGCTGCTGAGGCTGAATCTGAAACTCGCCACCCGTCCCTTTTGCTGCCTGAAGCACATCTGTAATCATCCGATCGATCGCCTTCGTTTGAGTCCGGGCGTGTCTGATGAGTTGAGCCGTAAGGGCAGGGGTTAGTCGGGGTGAAGCATGACCATTCTCCTTCGCTTCATTACCTAGCTCCAGCGTTTCCAGGGCAATCGAAGCGGCGGTTAGCGGATTTCGCAGATCGTGGGCCAACATCGCAATGAGTCGATCTTTGAACTGAAGTTGATCCCGCAGTTCTTCTTTTTCTTGCTTTAGTCGAAAAATCTCATCCGAAAGCTGAATAAACTCTGCTGAGTAAGCCACCGAGTCCAAAGTTTCGGATGCATTGGTTGGATTTAGATCATCTGATTCGCTCTGCTCAGGAATTGATTGGAAATCTGCAGCTTCTTCTACCGATCGTTGCCATCGCATCCACCAATGCTCTAACTGGGCTACAAGATTTGTTCCCGCTAAAGTTTGGCGGGGTTCAGGATGAATCTTGATTAGCGCTGGGGTCGCAACGAGCTTGAAATGCTCAGCCATGTGGGGTTGCTCTCCAACGTCTATGATTTGCAAATCAAACGCGTAGTTAGCTCGTAAATCCTTGAGATAGTGGCGAATCTGGCGGATCTTCTGATGAGAGCTAGGACGTTTGTCTACAAACAGCAAAAGCTGCAAAGACGTTTCAGGGCTAATAGGCTGTTTTGGCAATGCCTCCATGCAGTCTTGCTCAACAGTCAGGACAATAGAACAGTCAGTCGGGGCCAAAAATGCCAAATCGGTAGAAACCAGGTGTATTTCTACCCTGTACTTCTCCAAAGTAGCTATCTTTACTATATTTACAGATTATCTCTTTCTCAGCGCTGCTCAAGACAAAGGATTTAGGCGATCGGGCTGTATTGCAGTAAATGTGCAGGCAAATAGGGACTTTGAACCGCCTTAGATAGCCCCTCCTGAATCTAGCAGAGTTCAACCAGGTCTTCCGTACTGGGTCTTCCGTACTGACGCCGAGAATAAGGTAAGTAAAACTATTAGAACTTATGTAACGGCTCTGAGGGGGCAAGGGCAATGAGAATCTTGGTTTTGGCGTGGGAATTTCCGCCCCGAATCGTTGGAGGCATTGCTCGCCACGTTGCTGAACTATATCCCGAACTGGTCAAGCTAGGACATGATATTCATTTACTGACTGTAGAGTTTGGTCAGGCTCCCCATTATGAAGTAGTCGATGGAATTAAAGTACATCGCGTTCCGGTAGCCCAAAGCAACGACTTTTTTCATTGGGTTGCCAACATGAATCAGAGCATGGGGCAACAGGGTGGAAAATTGCTTTTAGAAGAAGGAAAGTTTGAGATTATTCATGCCCACGACTGGTTGGTGGGAGATGCAGCGATCGCCCTCAAACACTGCTTCAAAGTTCCTTTGGTTGCCACAATTCACGCAACAGAGTTTGGTCGTCACAATGGCATCCACAACGATATCCAGCGCTACATTAGCACCAAGGAAAAGCTACTTGCCTACAACGCTTGGCGAGTCATTGTTTGCACGGACTACATGCGGCGTGAGGTCGAACGGGCATTAGAAACCCCTTGGGACAAAATCGATGTTGTCTACAACGGCATTTATCCAGAGAAAAAGCATCGACATCCCGATTTTAATTTTTGGCAGTTTCGCCGCCGCTTTGCCCGAGATGACGAAAAAATTGTCTATTATGTGGGTCGTATGACCTATGAAAAGGGCATCAGTGTGCTACTTAATGCTGCTCCTGAAGTCATTCACGCAATGGGAGGTGGCGTCAAAATCGTGATTGTTGGCGGCGGCAATACAGACAGCCTCAAGCAGCAAGCCTGGAACCTGGGCATCTCAAACAAATGCTACTTCACGGGCTTCATGTCAGAGGATGACCTGAACAAGTTTCAAACAGTTGCTGACTGCGCAGTTTTTCCTAGCCTCTACGAGCCATTTGGAATTGTCGCGTTAGAGAGTTTTGCTGCTCGTGTTCCGGTAGTCGTCTCTGATACAGGTGGGCTGCCAGAAGTCGTTCGCCACACCAGAACGGGAATCGTCACCTGGACAAACAATCCTGCTTCTCTGGCTTGGGGCATTCTAACAGTCCTGAAAAATCCAGATTATGCTCAGTGGCTAGTTGATAATGCTTACAAAGATTTAGCACAGCGGTTTAACTGGGCCAAGTTGGCAAAACAAACTGAAGCTGTTTATGGCAGGGTCTTACATGAGCGATCGCAAGTCACTTGGGCTTAAGCAAATCGACCTGGAGAAAGCTGAGCAATGAGTTCATCTTGCTTCCCGGTCATACAGTTAGCAAACCGCTTTGCCAGAGGTGGCAGAATTGCGAAAGGATTGCTGAAGCCAGCAAAGATATGCAAATGATTGTGTTCAGGAACGGGACCAATCAGTGGCAGGCGATCGCCACTAAAGGCAACCAAACAGCGGTGCCAGTTACCTGGTAAATCTTTTAACGCTGGCAAAAATTGACCAACTGCAGCCCGAATATCCGCTTCACTTTGAGCTGCATCAACCTGCGCCTGAGGATTCGTTAACGTGCGGCTGATTTGCCCGATCCTAATTCTGCCATCCACAAACTGAATCGCACCGGGATCAAGAATCGGGGGAGCAACCTCCTGGGTTTGTTGCTCCCACAGCGGAGCCTTTTCTAACTTGCCAGCCTCAGCCTCCATCTGAAACCGTTGGGTTTCGGCAGGCATGACCAGTGCCTGTAACTTGACATCAACAGATGGGGTCTCAATCAGTTCCGCATGGGTGAAATAGCAGGGTACGGTAACATGGGCAGTTTTGAGCAGGTTCCGACTCATTCCACCTGTACAAACAGCCACATTAGCGGCTGCATAGTTTTCCGCAGTGGTAGTTACAGTAACTTGCCCCTGAGACTCCTTTAGAGCAGTCACTTGAGCAATTTGCAGCGTTCCTCCGGCTCTAGTAAATGCTTGGGTGTAGGCCTTGACTAGCAAATCAGGCGCAACATTGCCATGCCGAACTGTAAGCGCAGCGGCGATCGCCTCCCGATTGAGCAACGGCTCTAAGTCACAAGCCGCTTCCGCATCCAGTAAGCTAGGTGGAATCGCAAAACCACGATACGATGCGGTCACCTTCTGGGGATCACTTCCTTGGGCGATCAGCAAGAGCAAATCCAATTCTCTGAACTGAGTTTCACTGTCCAACTCAGCAGATAAATTTCGGTGAATTTCAATGCCCTCCTGGCACAGTTGACGAGTTAGCGGTGTCGTACCTGACCAGTAAGCGATACCGCCATAGCTATAGCGAGTTGCGTTCTCTGGGGTACTATGCTGTTCTAGCAGCAACACCGAGAATTTTTTGCTAGCTAGCTCATAGCTAAGCGCTGCTCCAACGAGTCCACCCCCAACCACAACCCAATCATAGGTTTTCATCAAATTCAGCCTTGCTCTTGAACAACCGCGTCTACTTCGACCTCAACTAACATTTCGGGTGTAGCTAGACGGCTTACCTCAACCAGGGTGTTGGCAGGACGAATCTTTCCAAAAAATTCGCAATGGGCTTTGGTCACCTGCTCAATGTCGTCCATGTTAGTAACGTAAACTCTTGTACGAACGACATCCTGGAGGCTGCTATCTAACTGCTTCAGGGCAGCCTCAATCTTTTTGAGGACGTACACCATCTGCTCATAGGCGTCGTCGACGTGAAGAATTTGCCCTGTTGTATCAGCAGCAGTTGTGCCCGAAACGTAGATGAGAGAACCAACTTGGACAGCACGAGAATAGCCTGCGATCGCTTCCCAAGGTGTTCCTGTCGATATGTGTCTGCGCGTCATCTGCTAGCCGCCTTCAGCCATCAAGTAGGGTACTAGCAGCATGACTGATCTACAAAGTTGAATCAAGTCTTGGCCAAAACTATCTGAATTTGAGGATGACTTTGCTGAATTCACAGTTAGAATGGGCAAGATTAGCAAGTAATGTCCAACCACTCGCTCTACGCATCCATCTATGGGTATAAAAATCAATCGCGCTTATCTAGTAATTGCACTTTGTGGCATCCTGGGAGTCATTTTGGGAGGAACTGCTAGCCGAGCAGAACTCAACCAGTGTCTGACCGCTGAAGTGCCTACTAACAGTTGCCTAACCCAAGATCCTATCACTGAGACGATTGAAGGCATGGGTGTAGGGTTAGTTGCAGGAGCAGGAGCAGCCGTTGGTGCGACTTGGCAACAGTGGCGCAAGGATACTTAAACTGTAGCGGTAAACTAGCTGAGCTGCATGGACATCTGTGAGATGGCCTTAAAAACAAAGCTGCGAGGATTCTTGACCCTCGCAGCGTGTTGTAATTCACAGACTATTCAGTTTTAAATGAATGGTTTCAAATTGGAACTGATATTTTGAGCTTTGCGGTTTAGAGCTTCCGGTACGCTGAACTATGCAGTTCTGCGAGTGAGCAAGCCCCACAGGAAGATCAAGATGATTGCTCCAACAACCGCGAAAGCGATGCTGGGGATAGACAAGGCCCCGGCTGCTGCGCCTCCGCCCGTTCCTAACAGTGCGTGACCGAGCCAGCCGCCTAATATAGCACCCAAGATTCCTAGACCAATGGTTGCGAAAATGCCGCCACCCTGATGTCCAGGATAAATTAATTTAGCTAACGCTCCAGCAATCAGACCTAAAACAACCCAAGCTAAGATTCCCATGTGATTCTCTCCTTAATAACCTTTGTGTTGATAAGCTTTTCTTGACCTAACGTGCCTATCCTATCGGTAAACTAAAAGTTCCTGCTTCTACCGCAGGAAATAATTAAGTAGATATAAAATTTCCAGGCTACTTTTATGCTGCGTATTCATATAGGTTGAGAGAGGTCGGTATCTCATAAAGATAGCTAGGTGAAACGGAAACTTTTGACCTTTTGGGAGTAAACAAAACTCCTCAGAAATGCAAGTAGAAACAGAGATATCGCTGTAGCAATGCAGGTTAGAGCAAAAAATGGAGGCAGTCCTAAAGACTGCTTCCATTTTTTGCCTGAGCTTAAGCAACCAAAGCTATATTGCTATATTACAAATTCGAAATATTGATTTGGAGCAAAGAGATGTAAATTTCTCTATTCAAATTCATACTTCATTTGATTACCACTGTTGTGATATAAAGCTAAGCACTCTCAGGTGTATTCTGCATACTTGAGCAACTATTTAACAACAGCAGCTATAGTTCCTTGTGCTTCTAATAAGGCAGCGGCACGTAAGATTGAAGCTTCCTGGTAAGGGGCAGCAATGATTTGCACACCTAATGGCAAGCCGTTAGCTTGCTGAATGGGCACAGACAAGACTGGTAAACCGACGAAAGATAGTGGCTGAGTATATAACCCTAGATTAGGACGAGTTAAAACTTCCGCCCCATCTATAACCATTTTCTCTTGACCGATTAAAGGCGCAACACAGGGCGTTGTTGGAGCCACAATTAGATCTACGGTTTGAAAGATCTCCTGAAGGCGATCGCTATACCACTTGCGAAATCGCTGTGCCTGTACGTACCAACTGCCAGGAATCATTGTGCCTGCCAGAAAGCGATCGCGAGTTGCCGGATCAAAATCTTGAGGACGAGATTTGAGGTTAGCAAAATGCAGATTGCTGCCCTCACAAGCTGTGATTACGTAAGCGGCAGCTCTGGCCCGATGTGCTTCAGGAATGGTGACTCGCTGGCTGGACCCAAGCGCCTGAGCGACCTGTTCAACTGCGGCTAAAGTTTCTGGCTCAGCACCTTTGGCAAAGTACCCATCTGCAATGGCAATTCGCAATCCGTCAATACCTTTGTTGATTTGAGGCAAACAAGATTCTGGTGGGCGGGTAGTGCAAACCGGGTCACGGGCATCTGCACCTTGAAGCAGGTCAAACACAGCTGCAATATCGCGCACCGACCGGGCAAAAGGGCCGACATGATCAAAACTGTTGCAAAACAGAAACGCTCCAGCTCGTGATAACCGACCGTAGGTTGGTTTTAACCCCAAAATGCCGCACAGTGAAGCAGGCACACGAATCGACCCGTTGGTGTCAGAACCAAGGCTAATCGGCATCAATCCACCTGCAACTGCGGCGGCTGACCCTCCTGATGACCCACCGGCAATCCGGTTCAAATCATGAGGGTTGTGAGTTGCCCCGTAATGGCTGTTTTCGGTGACAAAACCATAAGCATACTCATCCATGTTGAGCGCGCCGACCAAGATTGCCCCGGCTTGCTTCAGTCTGGCAACAAGAGTCGCATCTTGGGTCGCAGGTGAATTTTCTCGGTTAATCTTTGAACCTGCTAGGGTCGTCAGTCCCTCAATATCAAATAGGTCTTTGACCGCAAAGGGAACTCCTGCCAGCACTCCCGGATCTTGACCAGCCGCGATCGCCTCATCTACCTGAATTGCACTGGCGATCGCCTGATCTGCCATTACGGTCGTGAAGCAATTGAGTGGATCTTTAGCTGCAATTCGCTCTAGCGCTGCGGAAACCACTGCTTTGGCGGTTATTTCACCCGATCGCACCGCAGTTGAAATGGCGATCGCATCCGCCTGTTCGAGATCCAACGTTTCAAAATCTAATGTCATGGTTGAAAAGGCTGGAATGTGGGTGCGGCAACGGTGTCTTCAGGCAAGGGAAATTCCAAAACAAGTTGGGCGATCGTGGCAATTCTGCTGAAATTATCAATAACTCCGGGGCGATGTTCGGGAGCGATTGGCAATTCTAGGGCGAGCGCCATCTGGTCAACATAGGCTGCTGGGTCAAATTCTGCCGAATCGAGCATTGCTTCTGTTCTGATGTAAAATTCACACACTTAGCCTTTAAGCATATATCTTAAGATTGGACTACGCCTGACGTTTTTATTACACTCCTGGAGTTTAACTAGTACCTAATAATGGAGCCTTTTGTTTTAACGGGTATTGCAATACTGTTAGTCATAACGGGTTTTTACGCCTGGTTTACTTATAGAATTCTGCGTGAACTTCGACAGGAAAATAACTTTTATAAAAACGCAATTGAGAAGCAACTAAAAATTTCTGCTTTTCCTCATCTTTACTGCGATATGCAGTGTGATATTCATGAGAATGGCGTGAAGCTAGAAATTTATAATGTTGGCAATGTTCCTGCTTATGACCTGCATATCAGCGCCATTGGAGCTTATACAGAAGAAGGGGTTGACATTGCTACTTTTTTGAGAAACTATGTGCAGCCGCGTTACCGAAAGTATCCGCTTCAGGCTGACAAAGTCGGCTATTACGGGATTCGCAGTAGTATTCGCTGCCCCATGCTGCCCTTTCAAAAAAGACTGGCGATCGCCCTGGGTTTGCCCCTGCGTCCAGTCGATATCTACGTAATGGTTCAATACCGTGAGATTTTAGGCGGCAATTACTATCAGGTCTATTGCTTTTCTGATTTGGATGAGAAAGGCAATTACAGAGCCAATATTTTAGAACCACAAGGATTTGAACCGATCGAAAGATTCCACTTCTATGATTTAGATGATGCAAACTTTTCGATTACTGACAAATCACTGCCCTATTACGTGAGTGACTTTATCGATCTGTGGAATCACTCTCTCTCCTATCGGCTTACGGTTCTCTACTCTGACGAGATGCTAAGCCATCAGGAAGTTCATGATGTTTGAGGTTCTCGTTAAGTTACTCATCTAGCTGCCGTTCGACAGAAGCCTCCATCGTGCTGGTAAGGTAATGACCTGCCATGACGCTGCTAGAGAGGCGGTATTTGTTGTCATCAAGCTGATGAAGCGCTTCAAATCCAGTACGGCGCTGCCGATCGCCTAGTACCCAATAGCGTTGCACAATTGACTCTGGTGCAATCCAGCCTTCCCCTTCTACTCGTCCTAAAAGGCTGTGCTGAAGTACAAATGTGTACTGACGCTCACCTACATTCAGCCGCCCGCGATACTGAAAGGCAATTTCTTCGCGCTCGGTCCCTGGAAACATCAGCTTGGTCACCATCGTGTACCAGTTGTCACGGCTCCAAGCAACTAGAATCTTTCCTTTGACAGAAACGGGCAACCCATCTCGGTCGAGCCAGTTTCCCTGTAAGGTCCAGCGTCCTGCCTCCATTAAAAAGGTATGAGCCACAGATCTAATTCCTATCTCCTACCTTGTGCAGCATAAATGCCGCTTACATGGCACTCTAACGGCATTTTATGTTATCACGCAAACCTTAAGCCACAAGGTGAAGTTCTCCTAAAGGTGTTGCATGTCTTGCACCTGTTACACCGGGTAGATTGCCAGGAATGCCAAGATTATGCCAGTATGCTAGCACTGCAAAGGCGATCGCTTCCTTGAAATCTGCATTTAGCCCTGCTTCATCCGTAGTCAAGACCGGAATTTTGCCTAGTAGAGCTTGCAGCCGTTGCTTCAAATACAGATTGCGGCTGCCGCCACCACAGAGCAGCACTTGGTCGGGCATTTCTGGTAAAAAAGTCTGGTAGCTGTGGGCGATCGTTGCTACGGTCAATTCCGTCAGAGTCGCCAGCAGATCGGCAGGGCTGAGCCCGTAGGGTTCCGCATCCAGGAGGCATTGGTTGAAATAGTCCCAACCAAACAGTTCTCGTCCTGTTGATTTGGGGGGTGACTGCTGGAAATAGGGATGTTCTAGCCATTGGTTGACTAGCGCCTCGCAAGGTTTACCCATTGCCGCCCATGCCCCGTCCTCATCATAGGTTTGCTGCCCGTCTGAAAGGTGCTGCACTGCTAAATCTAACAGTGTGTTACCGGGGCCTGTATCCCACCCCTGAATGCCTTCAAATAGAACGGCTTGCTTCTGGGTAGCAGGAAGGTACGTCAGGTTGCCAATGCCGCCGATGTTTTGAACACACCGACTATCAGTGGGATGGCTCAACAAACAGGCATCAATTCGAGAAACTAGAGGCGCGCCTTCCCCACCTGCCGCAATATCAGCAGCCCGAAGATTACTCACGGTAGGGATACCCGTGAGGTGGGCAATTACGCATCCTCTCCCCAGCTGCAGACTGTAGCCCAGGGAGATGGAGTTTTTTACCCCCAAATCAACAGGGCGATGGTACACCGTCTGACCGTGTGAACCAATCAGTTCTGCTTGGGGTTGGTTCACCTGAATTGAGAGAGCAGCTTGGGCAAATTGAGCGGCGATCGCATCATCCAATTCTGCTAGCTCTGCCATCGAGATAGCCTTGCCGCTACAGACGGAGAGAATCTGCGATCGCAACTCATCAGGGTAGGGGTACGTTGCTCCGGCAATTAGTGTTGCCTGCAAATCGAGATCTGTACCAGAGATGTCTACTAGTGCTGCATCAATACCATCAACCGAAGTGCCGCTGATTAGTCCAATTACTCGTGTCATAGGAGACAGATCAAAAGTTTGGGTATGAGCGCTAGCATACCCGCACAGTCCTCAGTTATTAGTCAGTGAAGCGTTGCTCTAAACAGGCAAGCGATCAATACAGCGATTAGAGCCAATCACGACCATGACTGAACCTTTGTACAAACGCATTACCGGACTGGGATTAATTTCAAATTTCTCGCCCTGACTGACAGCTAGCAGGTTTAGCCCGTAGCGCGATCGCAGTTCTAACTCGGTGATCGTTCTGCCATCAAACTCTGCGGGAACGACCACCTCGACGATGCTATGGTCTGGGTCAAGCTCAAACCGATCCAGAATGCTGGGTTTGGTGAGCGATCGCGCTAAAGCACAACCCATCTCATGCTCTGGAAAAATGACATGATCAGCTCCAACCTTTCGCAGCAGCTTCTCATGAATTTCTGAAGAAGCCTTGGCTACCACATGGGATACGCCATTCTCCTTCAAATTCATTGTCGTGATCACGCTTTCCTCGACATAGTTGCCAATCGCTACAATCACCGTATCAAACTCAAAAATTCCAGCTTCTTTGAGGGCAGAGGGAGATGTCGAATCTAACTGTATGGCATGAGCAGCCCACTGATCGGTCAAAACTTGAGAAACTCGCTTTTCGTCAGAGTCAACCCCCAAAACCTCGTAGCCCAAGCGATGCAATGAAGAACAAACCGCCCGTCCAAACCGCCCTAATCCAACTACTGCAAACTGCTTATTTGTAGTACGCAGGCTGCGAAAGAAACTCAGAGAAGATAAATTCACAGATTGACTCCAGGGTTACTTATCCTAAGCCCCATCTTTATTAATACAAGCGAGAGATATACCCTTCTAGGGTATCAAGATTCAAATGTGCCAACACTAACCAACCAACAAGTTTTCCTCGGGATACCGAATCGCAGTGGGGTTTGGATCTCCCAGAATCGCTGACATCAAGAGCAAAACTCCAACTCGTCCGATGTACATTGTGGCCACTAAAACCAGCTTAGCAAAAATCGAAAGACCAGCCGTAATTCCAGTTGAAAGTCCAACTGTTGCAAAGCCTGATACGACTTCATACAAAACTAGAATAAAATCTACATCTGGATCAGTAAATGTAATTAAAGCTGTCATTAAGATCACAGTGGTAGCCGAGCCGACCAACACTCCAATTGCCTTTAGAATTAGATTGACTGGCACTTGACGGTCATACAAAACAACCTCTTCCTTTCCCTGCAAAATTGCTTTTGTAGAGCTAGTAAGAATACGTAAAGTCGTTGTTTTTATGCCGCCAGCAGTCCCGCCAGGACTGCCTCCTATGAACATTAAGGCGATCGTGATGAACAGCGCGGCAGTCGTCATTTCACCAATATTAATTGAGTTAAATCCGGCTGTTCTGGGAACTACTGCCTGAAACCAAGCAGCCATAATTTTGGTGGCAAAATCCATAGAACCAAGGGTCTCAGGATTATTTAACTCAGCAAGGAAAATTGCGACCGTTCCAACGAGCAGAAGAATGATGGTCGTACTAACAGCAACTTTGAAGTTGAGAGAAATGATAATTTTCTCAGGTCGTCTAAATAGATGGTCACGTAGCCAGAGATACATCTCAAAAATTGCCTCGTAGCCAATACCACCAAAAATAATTAATCCTGGAATTACCAGATTTACTATCACTGATGATTGATAGCCGATTAGATTATCGCTAAACAAGCTAAAACCAGCGTTATTCCAGGCACTAATGCTATGAAAAATAGACAGCCATAAAGCACGACCAAAATCATAATCTCGCGAGAAGACGATTAAAAGAAGCAGCATCCCAGTAATCTCAAAGATTACTGTAAGTGCAATAACCGACTGGATAACTTGAGTGCTACCTTGAATGCCAGGTCGGTCTAAAGCTTGCTGAATTGCAATCTTGTCTCGTAGTGCAAACCTGCGCCCCACTAGTAAAAGCAGGAAAGTGGTTGCAGTCATGTATCCCAACCCACCAATTTGAATCAGGGCAAGAATAAAGAATTGTCCAATGGGAGAGAAATAGGTTGCAGTATCAACAACGATGTGCCCGGTGACACAAACGGCTGAAGTGCTGGTAAATAGAGCAACAACTGGGTCATTCCAGGTTCCTTCACTCGTAGAGAAGGGCATGAGCAGCAGTAAGGTGCCAATGGCGATGACCGTAATAAATCCCAGGCAAATCGTTCTAGAAACTGTCATGGGCTAGTTTATGACTAACAAAGGCTAAATTCGTTCAAATTCATTCAAGATAGTTGAATGCCCTTGTATAAAGATTACTCTCAACTGATGACTTCAACTCTGCAACAGCAAATCCAGCAATTTTATGACGCTTCTTCGGGTCTGTGGGAGCAGATCTGGGGTGAGCACATGCATCACGGCTATTATGGCGCGGCAGGTAATGAACGCAAAGAGCGACGGCAAGCGCAAATTGACCTGATTGAGGAATTGCTGAAATGGGGGGAAGTTCGCGAGGCAGAGCAAATTCTAGATGTGGGATGCGGCATTGGCGGCAGTTCGCTGTACCTGGCTGAAAAGTTTGGGGCGATCGCCACTGGCATCACGCTCAGTCCCGTCCAGGCAAATCGCGCCACCGAACGCGCCACCGCTGCTGGCATCAACGCCAGCTTTCAGGTTGCCGATGCGCTGAATATGCCTTTTGCTGACGAGTCATTTGATCTAGTCTGGTCACTGGAAAGCGGCGAACACATGCCCGACAAGACCAAGTTTTTGCAGGAATGCTATCGAGTACTGAAGCCAGGCGGACTATTTTTAATGGCGACTTGGTGCCACCGTCCGGCTCAGCCGCCTCATTCACCACTCAGCCAGGATGAGCAAAAGCATCTAGCAGAAATCTACCGCGTGTATTGCCTGCCTCATGTGATTTCGCTGCCAGAATATGAGGCGATCGCCCACCAGCTCAACTTTCAAAACGTCCGTACAGCAGACTGGTCTGCCGCTGTAGCTCCATTTTGGGATATCGTGATCGATTCTGCTCTTACGCCTGCTGCCCTATTGGGCTTGCTTTTCTCAGGTTGGACAACGATTCAGGCAGCGCTCTCACTGGGACTGATGCAGCGAGGCTACCAGCAGGGCTTAATCAAGTTTGGCTTGCTCTGTGGCACTCGCTAGGCTAGGTTCGGTCTTTGAAACGATCCCCGAATTGCTTAAGATAAAGCCTGAATATCACTTGGGCATCCATGAGCCAGATTTCTCCGCAAGAATCCTCCATTTCTTCCCATCGTGCTGCAAAATCAAACCTGGTTCAAAAACATGCCCCCTGGCTCTATGCCTTCTGGAAATTTTCCCGTCCGCATACAGTTATTGGCACTAGCCTCAGTGTTTTGGGGCTATACGCCATCAGTTGGGCAATTGGAAATGGGGAATGGCAAACGGAAAGTGCATCGATTGGCGATCGCCTCCTGCCCCTGCTGTTTGCCTGGATCGCCTGTCTCTGCGGCAACATCTATATCGTGGGGCTAAACCAGCTTGAAGATGTGGCGATTGATCGAGTGAATAAACCTCACCTGCCGTTGGCATCAGGGGAATTTTCTCGGCGGGAAGCCTGGGCGATTGTGATAGTTACGGGAGTGGCAGCGCTGGCGTTGTCAGTCTGGCAAGGTCGGTTTCTAGCAGCAATGGTATGGTCAAGCCTGGCGATTGGAACTGCTTATTCTCTCCCACCCATTCGTTTGAAGCGGTTTCCGTTCTGGGCTTCGCTGTGCATCTTCACAGTACGGGGGGCGATCGTCAATCTAG
Source organism: Oculatella sp. FACHB-28 (assembly GCF_014696015.1). NCBI lineage: Bacteria > Bacillati > Cyanobacteriota > Cyanophyceae > Oculatellales > Oculatellaceae > Oculatella > Oculatella sp. FACHB-28. The sequence continues at coordinate 38,744 of NZ_JACJPJ010000085.1, forward strand.
GGCTGTTTCTGCACTTTAGCCAGCAGTTTGAAGGAATTGACGGAATTCCACTGTCGGTTTGGGCACTGACGCTATTTATTCTGGTGTTTACGTTTGCGATCGCCATTTTCAAAGATATTCCTGATCTGGAAGGCGATCGCCTCTACAACATTTCGACCTTCACCCTGCGGCTAGGACAGCAAACCGTGTTCAACCTGGCCCGCTGGGTACTAACCGTCTCTTATATAGCCATCATCCTGGTAGGTGCATTTCTGCCTTCCACAAATGCTGTATTCCTGATTGGTACACACCTCCTAACGTTGTTTGCCCTCTGGTGGCAAAGCTTCAAGGTAGATTTGAACGACAAGCAGGGCAAAAATGTAGCAGGCACACTCTCCTACACCGCTTTTTACCAGTTCATCTGGAAACTGTTTTTTCTGGAATACTTCATCTTTCCGATCGCTTGCCTGCTAGTTTGAAAGGTAGCCATCCCAGCAAGATAGAATCGAAGTGGATTTGACAAGCAAATATTAGTGTCAAAGTATAAAATTTCATCACGCTAGTTCAACAGCTTCAACAACTAGATCACGTAGATCACGAGAGGAGAGTCCCAACGCATGGGTAAAGTAGTCGGCATTGACTTAGGCACAACCAATTCAGTTGTAGCCGTTATGGAGGGCGGCAAGCCTATTGTCATAGCCAATGCAGAAGGAATGCGAACTACCCCCTCTGTGGTTGGCTTTAGCAAAGAGGGCGAACGGCTAGTCGGTCAGATGGCCCGCAGGCAGACCGTGCTAAATCCACAAAACACCTTCTATGGCGTAAAGCGCTATATCGGACGCAAGTACACCGAACTGACTCCAGAATCCCGGCGAGTTCCCTACACCATTCGCAAAGACGAGTATGGCAACGTCAAAATCAAGTGCCCTCGCCTTCAAAAAGAATTTGCTCCCGAAGAAATTTCGGCAATGGTGCTGCGAAAACTGGCAGAAGAAGCCAGCCGTTATCTAGGTGAACCGGTCACGGGTGCAGTAATCACCGTCCCAGCTTATTTCAATGACTCTCAGCGACAGGCAACGCGAGATGCAGGGCGAATTGCCGGACTCGATGTAAAACGCATCCTGAATGAGCCGACTGCTGCCTCCCTGGCCTACGGCTTGGACAACCAAGAGAGCCAAACCATCCTGGTATTCGATTTGGGCGGTGGCACCTTCGATGTTTCCATCCTTGAAGTTGGGGATGGCGTATTTGAAGTAAAGGCAACTAGCGGCGACACTCAGCTAGGCGGCAATGACTTCGACAAAAAGATTGTGGATTGGTTAGCAGAACAGTTCTTAGAAACTGAGGGAATTGACCTGCGGCGGGAACGCCAATCCCTGCAACGGCTCATGGAAGCAGCCGAAAAAGCTAAAATTGAGCTTTCTGGGGTCAGTGTCACTGACATTAACTTGCCTTTTATCGCTGCTACCGAAGATGGGCCAAAGCATTTAGAAACCCGCTTGACTCGCTCTCAGTTTGAAGGGCTGTGTGGTGATCTGATTAGCCGCTTGCGGCTGCCCGTCAAGCAAGCTCTAACTGATGCAGGGCTAAGTCCAGTACAGATTGATGAAGTGGTATTGGTGGGCGGATCTACGCGCATTCCGCTGGTGCAACAGTTGGTGCGATCGCTCGTCGATAAAGAACCCAACCAAAACGTCAATCCTGACGAAGTGGTCGCTGTTGGTGCGGCAATCCAGGCAGGTATTCTCACCCAGGAAGTGAGAGATATTCTGCTGCTAGACGTTACTCCGCTGTCGTTGGGTTTAGAAACGATTGGCGGCGTGATGAAAAAACTGATTCCGCGCAACACCACGATCCCGGTTCGTCGCTCGGATGTTTTCTCCACTGCTGAGAACAATCAAACCCTGGTAGAAGTTCACGTTCTCCAGGGTGAGCGCGAAATGGCATCTGACAACAAATCCCTGGGACGCTTTAAGCTGATGGGCATTCCTCCGGCTCCCCGAGGCGTACCGCAAATTTCAGTCTCTTTCGACATTGATGCAAACGGCATCCTTCAAGTGACCGCCCTGGATAGAACCACTGGACGAGAGCAAGGCATCACCGTTCAAGGCGCTTCCACGCTGAGTGAATCTGAAGTCAACCGGATGATTCAGGAAGCAGAGCGGTTTTCTGCCTCCGACCGAGAAAGACGAGAGCGGGTGGAAAAACGGACCAAAGCAGAAGCACTCACCTTTCAGGCAGAACGTCAGCTTCGCGAAGTTGCCCTGGATTTTGGCATGCAGTACGCCAGCAACCATCGCCGTCGCATCGAAAACCTGATCCAGGAATTGCGAGAAAGCCTAGCGCAAGAAGATGATCGGGGTATCGACATTGCTCAAGCTGAGCTGCAAGACGCTCTGTATGAACTGCGGCGAGAAGTTTATCAGTACGCCAAAGAGCTGGATGAGGAGGATGACTTTTTCGGCTCCATCAAGCGCACCTTTACCGGCGAACGGGATCGCGATCCCTACGACCGTGATCCTTACGCCCGCGACCCCTATGCGCGTGATCCTTACGCTCGTGACCCCTACGCTCGTGACTCTTATAGTAGGGACAATAATTCCTATAACCGAGATAGTTGGGATCAAGACGATTGGGATGCGCCATCTCGCTCGCCCCGTCGCCCCTCCGACAACAATCGTCCCTCCTATGACAACAGTGGGTATGGCACTGGCGGTGGTCGTTACAATGCCCCCGTTGATGATGATTGGGATGATGATGATGGCTGGTAGATGTGGCGATCAGCCAGGAGTTGAGAGAAGATGTATGATTAGTGACCCTATCTAATTCATATAGCCTGATTCTCTAAGCTGAATCGATTAAACCGTTGCAGCAGGTTTTCTGTTTGCCATCTACCCCCTCCCTTCTTTCAACCTTTATGGAACGTCATAGCGATCGCCAATTCACCTATGCAAAACTTTCGGAACTACTATGAGATTCTGGGCGTTCCCAGAGATGCAACGGTTGAAGAAATTAAAAAGGTATACCGCCGACTCGCACGGCAGTATCACCCAGACTTAAATCCAGGGGATAAGGCTGCTGAGGAAAAGTTTAAGGACGTAGGGGAAGCCTATGAAGTCCTGTCTGATACCAGCAAACGGGCGCAATACGATCAGTTCAGCCGTTTCTGGAAGCAGGGAGGCTTTCAGGGCAATACACCCCGCTCAAAAAGCTGGAACAACCGGGGGGGCGATCGCACTGCCACCCAAGAAGTCGATTTCAGCGATTTTCCTGACTTTAATAGCTTCGTAGACCAGCTTCTCAACCGCCGTGCAGATGCTTCTGGTGGAACGACCCGCAGCACCACGGCTCGCGATCCCTATCGTCCAGGAAACACTAAAACCGCTTATACTGTCACCTCATCTCGTCCTGGTCGCCGAGATGCTGAAGCACGCCTGAGCGTACCGTTAGACAAAGCCTATCAGGGCGGCAGAGAGCGAATTCGCTTGGAAGATGGGCGATCGCTAGAGGTCAATATGCCGCCTGGAATGGTCACAGGGCAACGCATCCGGCTCAAAGGTCAGGGTGTATCTGGAGGTGACCTGTATCTCAAAATTGACGTAGCGCCTCACTCTTTCTTTAAGGTAGAAGGCTCAGACATCTTCTGCCAGCTTCCCGTCACCCCAGTTGAAGCTGTCTTAGGTGGGGCGATCGAGGTGCCCACGCTAGACGGTTTAGTGAAGATGATGATTCCCTCGGGCGTGCGGTCAGGGCAAAAACTGCGGCTGAGTGGCAAAGGCTATCCGCTTGACGGACGGCGCGGCGATCAAATCGTTGAGATCCAGATCATCGTTCCCAAGGAAGTCAGCCCCCAGGAACGAGATCTCTACGAAAAGCTGCGCCAGCTTGAAACCTTTAACCCTCGCGTCGGGCTATCTCTGTAGCAATTGCGCTCAAGTCAACGTCGGAACTGCCATACCGCGCTGCACAGCGGGTCTTTGACCTACCGTCTCAACCCATCGCTTTAGATTAGGGTGATCATCAAGGGTTAAGCCTTGAAACTCGTAGATTGCAACCCAAGGATAGGTTGCAACATCGGCAATGGAATAGTCACCACAGATGAACTCGCGATCTTGAAGCTGCTTGTCCAGTACACCATAGATCCGCAGCGTTTCTTTTTCGTAGCGGGCGATCGCATAGGGAATTTGCTCTGGCGCAAACTTACGAAAGTGGTTGAGTTGCCCGAACATCGGACCCACACCCCCCATTTGAAACATCAGCCATTGCAGCACCTCGTAGCGGCTCTTTGGCTCAGTCGGCATCAGCTTCCCCGTCTTTTCTGCCAGGTAAATCAAAATCGCACCTGACTCAAAGATCTTCATACCCGTATCTTGATCGACGATTGCCGGAATCTTGCTATTCGGGTTGATGGTCACGTACTCTGGCGTGAATTGATCATTCTTACGAATGTCAATGACATGAACGCTGTAAGGTAAACCAACCTCTTCCAGCATTACAGAAGCCTTGCGTCCATTTGGAGTAGTGAATGTGTACAAATCAATCATAAAGTCAGGTTTAACGAAACAATAAATCCACTGTAATGCGAATAGATTAAGGCTGCATTGTAGAAGTTTTACCCTCACGTCAGTAAAACTATCAGGAGAAAACTTCAGGGGAATATTAGGTGATAACACGAGTCGCCTAACTTCTTGGCATAAACATTTGCCTCAGATAGGAATAGAGAAAAGAAAAAGCTAGTAATTTGACGGTATTAGTTATTCTCTATTGCAGAATTGTACTCACGTTTTACGCGCAGAATACCTTCTCTTCTACGTGGAATCATCTGACAGAAAAGCTTTTAAGAAATTTGAGTGAAATTAGTGTTTTACTCATTGCCGCTTCAATGTTTCATCAATAACCTTGAATCATGCAACATTTTCTGTGTTGTTATTCCCTATCAATTGGCTAGACCTTCTTTAGATTTACAAGTCCAAATTGATGGATCTAAAGCAATTCAAGCTTTAACTGCGTAAGTACTAAACAAGCAAAACGATGAAACTAAAATACATTGCAACTTGTGCTGGGCTGATAGCGAGCAGCGTTCTAGCCTTCTCTAATGCTCCAGCTCAAGCTTTTTCGTTCACGAACAATTTTTCGGGCAACAATCCCAAAGGCAACATTCTTCTAAACTCAGTTAAACTCACCGATGGAAGCGTGATTGACGATTTTGCCCTGGTTAATCGAGCTAACATCATCAGCAACGATCTATGGACAGGCGGAAATACTGGCGCTGCCAGCGCTGATATGGGAGATCAAGCAACGATTGGCACTCAGCAAGAGCGGCTTGACAACAACAGTGCAGTCGCGGCTCTGGGCAACCTGAACCTGAACAGCATTATCGATACTGAAGATTCAGGACGCTCGGTCATTGATGTTTTCTTCTCCTCCGCAGTAGACAACTTGTTCTTCTGGGAGAGAGGCATGAACAGTAAGCTAGACATTCAGGCGCTTGATGCCAGCGGAAGGGTGATTGGCAATCTGCTAACTTCCTATTCGGGACAATGGCAATACGCTGGGTACGGCATCGATACGAAGGAAATTAGCGGCACTCAGCGAGTTGGCTCTTTGGGCATCAGTTTGGCAGACCTGGGAGTAGCCAGCCCAATCTTTGGAGTCCGTGTAGCTAGCCGAGGTGCTGCATACAACGGTCCGGATTGGAAAGTAGCAGGTTCAGCTACTTCTGTTCCTGAACCCGCTACTTTAGCAGGTTTGGGCTTGGTGGCAGGTGCGATCGCCACCTCTCGCCGCCGCAAAGCAGGCAATCCTGCTTAACTCGGTTCTTCTAGAAGTTAAGTGCCTGAGAAGGGGGTGGGACTTTGTCCCACCCCTTTTTATCTATCTCAAGAGTTTTGGCTTACAGCTTGTGGTGTAGGCACGCCAGCCGCCCCATTGAGTAATTTCAAGTTGGTCTTTGCAGAGAAAGGCTTCTCCAAGAACACCTAGAACCACTTCGCCATTGTTCAAACGAACCTTGCCAATGCAAAGCCCGGGGGGTTCTTGTAGCAAAATCTGGCAAACGCCTGCGGGAGGAACTGCCCAGATTTCGACAGCGATCGCTGCTCCTCCTTCAGCAACTTTCATCATGGCGGGATGGCGATCGCCAATTGACCAGAGCCGATAAGCGGGTTCTGTAATGGTTTCTCGCACAAATTCAGCGTCCGCTTTTTGCAAGTTTTGGTTTAATTCCAGTCCGCGCATCAGGGTGCCGTTGACTGCCAGGTAAATTTTCTTCATCTGCACCTAACCAACCGGAGTATTGACTAAATCCAGAGCAGCCTTGGGAGTATCCCAGCCCGTTTCTGCTAGTCCTTGTAAGACCGCAGCGGCGGGAGCAGTCCAGCCAACAATGCCGCCCTGAGCGCAAACCATTTCTAGCGTGGCTTGCTTGAACTCAGGGAAGTAGCTCTCGGTGCAGTCTTCTATTAGCAGGCACTCATAGCCGCGATCGTTGGCTTCTCGCATCGTGGTCTGAACGCAGACTTCGGTAGTTACGCCGGTAATCAACAGATGAGTGATGCCTCGTTCTTGCAAATGGGTAGCCAGGTTGGTGTTGTAGAAAGCGCCCTTTCCTGGCTTGTAAATGATGGTTTCTCCCAAGACGGGTGCCAGTTCTGAAATGATGCCGTTTCCAGGTTCGCCTTTGATCAGGATTCGTCCCATCGGTCCGGGGTCACCAATTTTGAGCGCAGCTTTACCCCGATTGAGTTTGGCGGGCGGACAGTCTGCTAGGTCATGCTGGTGACACTCAATTGTGTGAAAGATGGGTAAGCGATACTGCCGAAATGCCTCAAGTAACTGTTTTAGCGTTGGTACGATCGCCTGCAATCGGTTGACATCATTTCCTAAAGCATCTCCGAAACCGCCTGGTTCCAGGAAATCTCGCTGCATGTCAATGATGATCAGTGCTACGCCAGTCAGAGGCAGTTCGTAACCGTAGGGTTTAGCGGGAATGGTGATCATAGGTTTCCTCTAATGTCCTGCCATACTGCGTCCGATGGTGGCGAAGTCAGCTTGGGCGATCGCACTTTCATAGACAAACTTGCCGCCGCTGATTACGAGAATGCGATCAGATAGCTTCAGCAACTCGTCCAGGTCTTCGCTGACCAGAAGGACGGCGACTCCTCGATTGCGGGCTGCAACAATTTGACCGTGAATGAATTCGACAGCGGCAAAATCTAAGCCAAAACAGGGGTTGGCAGCCATCAGTAGTTTGATGTGATCAGCAGACAATTCCCTTGCCAAAACGGTCCGCTGCACATTTCCCCCTGAAAGATTGCCGACGGGCGTTTCAGGTGAGGGGGTTTTGACCGAAAACTGCTGGATTAAACCTTGAGCGGCTTGGCGCATGGCTTTCAAGATGAGCAAAAAGCCTTTTGCTTGGGGTGGACGGTCAAAGGTTCGTAGTGCCATATTTTCTGCCACGCTCATGTGAGGCACGCAGGCGTTATGGAGTGGTTCTTCTGGCAGAGCAAAGACTTTGTGTTTATACATCTCCCGCCGAGTGGCGTTGTAGGGTTCGCCGTTTACCCAAACTTCGCCGCTGGTGGCGGAGCGCTGTCCAGCTAGCACTTCTACCAGTTCTCGCTGTCCGTTGCCTGAGATTCCTGCAATGCCAACGATCTCGCCACTGTAAACGGTCAGGTTAACACCTAAGACTGCTTCTAAGCCGTTGTCTTTATTGGCACAGATATCTTTGATTTCTAAAACGGGAACCGGATCGGGATGGTCTGTTTTCTCGACGGGGGTGGGTTCGCGGCGATCACCCATCATCATTTCAGACATGTCGGAGACGGTCAGGTCACGCACCATGCCGTGTCCTGCAAATTTGCCTTTTCGCAAGATTGTGACTTCATCAACAAAGGCCATCACTTCCCGGAATTTGTGGGAAATCATCAGGACGCTGAGCTTTCCAGCAGTCACCTGTTCGCGCAGCAAGCCCAGTACCTCGTCTGCCTCACCGGGAGTCAAGACGGAGGTCGGTTCGTCGAGGATGAGAATTTTGCTCTTGAAATAGAGCTGTTTGAGGATTTCTAGTTTTTGCTTTTGTCCGGCGGCAAGCTGAGCAATGGGAACATCCAGTGGCACTTGAAAGGGTGCCGTTTTCATGAAGGCATTAAGCTGCTCGTATTCAGCTTTCCAGTTGATCAAGTTCGTGCTATCAAAGCGAGACAGCACCAGGTTCTCAGCTACCGTCATGGCGGGGACGGAGGTGAAATGCTGGTAGACCATGCCAATTCCGTATTTGTGGGCATCGCGGGGGCTGGCGATCGCCCGACTCTGCTGATTGATCAATACTTCACCCGATGTGGGTGTGTAAAATCCCATGACGCACTTGACCAGGGTGCTTTTACCGGCTCCGTTTTCGCCCAACAGCGCGTGAAAGGTTCCCGGTTTGAGATGCAGGGAGACGTTATCTAGAGCAACCAGGCTGCCAAAGCGTTTGGTCATGCTGACGACTTCTAGCTCTGGCGGCTTTTCGATCTCAACGGTGGAAAGTTTTTCGGTCGCGGTTGTCATGGGTTTGTTTTCCTCAACAGCATGGGGTTGCCTGCTTCACGAACGGTGGAACTGAGCCGGGAATTAGGGCTTAGCATTCGGGCAGAGTTTAAATTGGGGTTGCAAGGATGCCTACCGAATGCTAAGCCCCTACAGGGTTTGGAGGGCTTCGATTAGGGCAGTGGAGGGGGCGATCGCACCAAACACGCCGCCTTGCATGGTCACCATCTTTAGGGCAGCAAGGTGGTTGCCGTAGTCGCTAGCTCCGGTGCAGTCGGAGAGCAGCAGGCATTCGTAGCCGCGATCGTTGGCATCGCGCATGGTGGTATGGACGCAAACATCGGTTGTTACGCCTGCCAGAATGATGTTTTGAATGCCTTTGCGCTGAAGCAACAGGTCTAGATCGGTAGCGTAAAAGGAACCTTTGCCGGGTTTGTCGATAATCGTCTCGCCAGGAAGGGGAGCCAGTTCAGGAATGATTTCCCAGCCCGATTCGCCACGCACGAGAATTTTGCCGCAGGGTCCGGGATCGCCGATGCCTGCACCAATTTGGCGCGATCGCCACTGTTTGTTCTCAGGCAAATCTGACAAATCAGGGCGATGTCCTTCGCGGGTATGCATGATGTGAAATCCCTTTTTACGCATCACGCTTAGTAGCCGTTTGATTGGTTCAATTGGGGCACGGGTGAGGGAAAGGTCATAGCCCATCTTGTCTACATAGCCGCCGATGCCACAAAAGTCGGTCTGCATGTCGATGATCAGCAGCACGGTGTTGCCTGGACGTAGCTCACCGTTGTAAGGATAGAGGTAGGGTTCTGAGTTGACGTAAAGACCCATGATTCATAACCTCCTAAAGCCGGGTAGGTTGGGTGGAGCAAAGCGAAACCCAACGTTTGCAAAAGTTTGAGCTTGTTGGGTTTCATGCTTCAACCCAACCTACAGGGCTGACTAACCCAACACGTCGGCTGGAACTTCTTCGCCCTGGTAAGTGCGGGTTGGGGCCGGGAAACCGCAGGAAGTACCGTCTGTGTGAACGACTTGTTCTTCCCAAGGGAGGCGGTAGTTGCCGTTCACCAAATCCTGCATATAGGTATAGGGGCAGTCTTGCGCTCCGCCTTTGACGGCGGTGTAGCCGCGATGCCCAAACTGGTAGATGTTATTCTCAACTGACCAATGCTTGCGGGCTTCACGCACTAAGTCGGGACGCAGCTCGGCAGTAATAATCTCATCAGGACGGTGGCTACCCATTACTAGCGGAGTGCCGTCAAAGTTGACGAACATGCCTTCGCCCATCGAGTCAAAGGTGCCGTCAGTGCCGCACATGCAAACCGAGGCGGTGTACATCAGGTTGCAAAAGGCGTTTGCTTGATTGGTAATGCGCCAAGAATGCCGAATTGGAGCGGTGTAACCCGCCGTGCGAATCATGATTTCGGCTCCTTTGTAGGCACACTCTCGTGCCATTTCGGGGAACATGCCGTCGTGACAGATGATTAGGGCGATCGCACTGCCATTTGGACCTTCACAGACTGGAATGCCGATATTTCCCGGCTCCCAGGGTTCTACAGGTACCCAGGGATGCAGCTTGCGATAGTAGAGCCGCAATTCACCTTTGTCGTCCAGAATGATGCCGCTGTTGTAGGGGTTGCCGTGTGGGTTGTATTCCATGATGGAAAAGCAACCCCAGATGCGGTTGTCCCGACAGGCAGTCTGGAACGCCTCAACTTCTGGACCATCCAACCGACACATAATCTCTGGATTGGTGTCCATTGATAGCCCGTGCAGAGCATATTCTGGGAACACCACCAAGTCCATCGTGGGCATATTGCGCCGAGCTTTGCCAACCATGTCGCAAACGCGATCGGTTTGCGCTGCCAGGTCATCGGGCGTAACTACCGTTGGCAGTTGCAGTTGCACCATGCCGAGAACTACGCCGTTAGGAGATTTGTTTAAGCCGCCAAGACCATTCATAGGGATGAGGAATAAAGGATGAGAGATGAAAGGTAAAACTTGTTCATTACTTGTTCCCAGGTTCTATCTGGGAGTGCATTTGAAGTGGCTCTGCCACTTGTTTTCTGGAGGCAGAGCCTCTGGTTTTACATTCCAAGGCAGAGTCTTGGAACGAGGTTGATTAGAGATGAGGGTTTGAGTTCGGCAAATGAGGGTTTGAACCCGGAGAATGGAGTCCTGAACTGGAGCGATGCTGTTCTAAACAAGAATGATGCAGTCTTAAACAGGAACGATGTCGCTTCAAACAAGAACAATGCTGTTCTGAGTGAGAATAATGCTGTTCTAAACAAAAACAATGCTGTTCTAAGTAAGAACGATGCTGTTTTGAACAAGAACGATGCTGTTCTAAACAGGAATGGTAGGGGTTTGAACTAGAACGGTGAGACTTTGACCTGAAATGCTGCAACCTTGAGCTTAAACAGCGGAACTTTGTAGACCATTTATAAGGTGCGATCGCCCTACACGATGTGCAACTAGATTCCTGGAAACCTTGGTTTCCTGTGGAGCAGGCATCTTGCCTGATTGATTTGGACGGGCAAGATGCCCATCCCACAAGAGGCTAGAAAAAGTTACACATTGCGTTCCCTTGTCCCTCCTAAGTATCTGTGCCCAAGGCACCTGGCGCACCGGACAGCGTGCGTTTTGGTGAACAGGTGATGATCATAATCAGCAAGGTCAACACATAAGGGGCAGCGTTGAACAAGTAATAGCCCTGCTCAATGCCGACCGACTGAAGTGCCGGTCCCAGTGCCTGAGCACCCCCAAACAAGAGAGAAGCCCAGAGACATTGAATCGGGTTCCAGTGAGCAAAAATTACGAGAGCGACAGCCATCAAGCCTTGACCGCTAGAAACCCGTTCGCTCCAGAGCCCGGGATAGTAGAGCGATAAGGAAGCTCCGCCAATTCCGGCTAAAAAGCTGCCTGCTACGACGCTGAGCATTCGCACCTTGAAGATGGAAACGCCCATTGCTCTAGCAGCTTCAGGGCTGTCGCCCACTGCCCGGATAAACAAACCCCAGCGAGTTGATTGAAAGAACCAGTGCATTAGGGGGGCGATTGCCACACCCAACAAAAACAAGGGGCTAATCTGTAATGCCGACTGCACAGGCGGCAAACTGCTCCAGGCTCCTAAATTAATCGTTGCTAGTTGTGGAGCAGACGGCTGAATGAATGGCTTTCCCAAGAAAAAGGCGATGCCGCTGCCAAAAATGATCATGGCAATGCCCACCGCAACGTCATTCACCCTGGGCTGCTGAGAAAGCCAACCGTGAATTAAACCGAATACCACGCCCGCGAGTCCAGCGGCAATCACGCCTAACCAGGGCGACCCGGTGAGATAGGAAATGGCGTAGGCGCTCATCGCACCCATCAGCAACGTTCCTTCTAAACCCAGGTTGATTTTGCCGCTCTTTTCGGTCAGACATTCACCCAAGCTGACAAATAGGAAGGGCGTTCCCCCGCGCATCATACCAGTGGCGATCGCCAATGGTACGCCCCACCAACCGAGTGCTTCTGTTGCCATTAGTAGAATCTCCTTATAGGTGTGGGGGTTGTAGAGACGCGATTAATCGCGTCTCTACAACCCCCAAATTCCTCACCCCACCGCCGTAACTGCGGGTGTCGGTGGGGCCTTTACAATTGGCTCTTTGAAGATGGCAAACTTGCCGTAGAGCGATTCGCTAAATAGAACGACCAGGAAGACAAGCCCTTGAAAGACGAGAACGGTTGCGTCTGGGAGGTTGTGCGATCGCTGCAAAATGCCACCACTCGCAAGAATGCCGCCTAGCATGATAGACACGAGTGCCGCCGCTAGCGGATTATGTCGAGCAATGAAGGCAACCAGAATGCCGCCATACCCGTAGTTAGCATTTAGCGATTCGTTGGCGCGACCATGAACGGCTGCAACTTCAACCATGCCCGCCAAACCTGCACAGGAGCCTGCCAGGAAGCAAATTGCCATCGTTAGTTTGCCGACGGGTAGTCCGGCGATGCGGGCGGCGCGAATGTTTCCTCCCGCAGTTCGAGCGGCAAAGCCAAAGGTGGTGCGCTGAATCAGGAAGTAGGCGATCGCACAGGCAATCAGTCCATAAATCAGTCCATAGTGAATTCGAGTGCCAGGAATAGAACCCAACATATTAATTTCGGCGATCGGATAGGTGGAAGGCTTGTTGAGCGAACTGGGGTCGCGCATGGGACCACCGACTAAGTGGTTGAGCAGGGCGATCGCAATATAGTTCATCAGCAAACTGCTGATCGTCTCATTCACAGCGCGGTAGTGCCGCAATGCACCGACCGCACCAATCCACAAACCGCCCGCTGCCATTCCTGCCAGTGCCATACCGATCTGTACAACCGTAGGTGGGGCAGTAGACAGTGCCAATCCAGCCGCAACTGCACCCAAGCCACCCACGACTAATGCGCCCTCGTTGCCAATAATCACCAACCCTAGCCGAGCAGGAAGCGCCGTACACAAGGCACTTAACATCAGCGGTGAAGCTCGAATCAGCGTATTTTGAAACGTGCTCCAACTGCCGAATGCTGCCTTCCAAATCGAGGCATATACGCCAAAAGGATTTGCCCCCGCAGCCGCGCAAAATGCGCCAAACAGGACGAGTGAAAAGGCTAAAGCGCCAACCGGAATGCAGATAGATTCCAGGGTTTTACGATGAGTGACCATGGTGAAAGAATGAGAGATAGGGGATGAGGGATGAAGGATAAGGGGCGATTAGCTAGCAACGCTACCAATCACCCCTTCGACTAGATAATTCATCTGCTCCAGCACAGGGTCTTGCTGCTTCAGCGATTGACTCGCTTCAACCACAACTGCGCCCGTGTTGTCCTTAATCTCACCGTTGTAAATCACCATACTGCCGTCCATAAAGGCAGCTTTGGCGGCTTCAGCATCCTGCTTTGCCTGCTCACTCACTGCTGGACCGTACTCTGAAAGCTTCCAGAAGCCCTCAGCCAAACCGCCCCGGAGGATATGAGGAATGCTGCCATCCATCAAGTTTTTGCCAGCGTGAATGTCTTCAGCGATCTTGGAATAAACGCTCGTCCAATCCCATTCAGCACCCGTGAGATAGCCCTTGGGTGCTAGAGCCGTTTGGTCAGCGTGATAACCAGAGGAAAAAATGCCCCGCTTTTCTGCTGTTTCCATCACCACTTTGGGGCTATCCACGTGGCAGGTGAGCACATCAATTCCCTGGTCAGCCATGCTGTTTGCAGCTTCTGCTTCCTTGACTGGCAGGGCCCAATCTCCGGTAAAAATAGCCTGCGTCGTCACTTCGGGTTTGACACTGCGGGCACCCAGCGTGAAGCTGTTAATGTTTCTGAGAACTTGAGGGATTGGCTTTGCACCGATAAATCCTAATTTTCCAGTTTTGGACGTGTGAGCAGCAACGATTCCAGCAATGTACTGTGCCTCGTCGATGTAGCCAAAGTAGCTAGCTACATTAACCGGATGCGTTCCTTCCTGGTAAAGTCCACCACAGTGAAAGAACTGTACGTCGGGATATTCTTCTGCCAGCTTGAGAATGTGAGGGTCAAAGTAGCCAAAAGATGTGGGGAAGAGGACAGTTGCACCGTCAATATCGATCATGCTTCGCATCGATTCCTCAACCGCAGTGGTTTCTGGAACGCTGGCTTCTTCAACGATCTTGACCCAATCAAAACTCTCTACAACCCCAGCTGCGCCTTCTGCGTGTGCCTGGTTGTAACCGTAGTCATCTTTGGGTCCAACGTAAATAAAGCCCATCGTAACTTGGTCTGTAGCACCCCCACCCCCCTCGGCTGAGCTGCACCCAGTGCCAAAACGAGCAGTAATGCCAAAAGCCGTCGTGGCAAGCAAGCCTCGAATGACTTGGCGGCGAGATAGGTGTAGAAGCTTTCTATTACTCACGGTTTCCTCTCTGGAAAAGGGACGGCTATGCTAGCGACAGGCTTAAACGTGCGTATCGGTGATGGGTGCTAAGCTACATCACTGACGTGAAGAATTAGGGAGAAAATCGGGAAGAAATCGGGAAGACGCTTAAACGTACTCAAATCCCTGATACTGAAGAAACCTCGTTTTTCAGTCGTCACTTTTGTTCGTCCAACGTTTGCCTAACTTGCTCTTTTTGCCAAGCCATGACTGAACTAGATTTGCTCATTCTGACGGTCTACATCATCTCGGTTGTGTATGTGCTCTATCAGGCGATCAATACGTTGGATGACCAGACGACCTTTCACTTTGATCGCACTACACTCGATCAGACTTTGGAGGAGAAAGAGCTAAGGGATTTGATTAATCTCAATTTCAGATTTGACGATCGCTACAAATTTGAGGAACAGCCCAAAAAGCTATCGATGTCCCTGGAGAACAAATCCACTGACCAATCTTTTGAGGTGAATTGGGACCACAGTTCCCTAACCGATCACGAGGGGCGATCGCGCCGAGTCATCCGCCTCACCCCTGACAAGCGCTTCAACCTTTCTGAGCAGCAAGTCCCTAGCGTTGTGCCCCCTGGCAAAACCTTAAAGGAAGAGTTTACGGCTGAAGATATTCTCAAGATGAACATCGATGGCAGCTTGGAAACAGCCTCTCCAATCATTGATCTATTCGGAATTGAGAAAGCTGGCAAGAAGTCAGACAAGATGAAGAAACTCTACGCTGACTTTATGGAGCGCAAAGCAGACATTACCTTTTCGCTACGACTGGTGGTGAAGATGATTGACCTATCGGGTGAGGGAAGGAGCGATCGCTCCTATGTCTTGCCTGCCACTTTTCTGATCAAGAAAGTGCCGTGGTCAGACGCTCTTCCCTTCAATCCCAAAAAATAACCAACGCTACCAAACCCAATTTTCCCTATAACAGAGCAAATCCTTACGCCTCTCTAGCAAACCTCCCTAACCTTCTTCAGGCATCTACACAGAGATGTCTGAGTTCCGTTTGTTGACCAATACGCTTGACTCAGCCTTATAAAATAATTATAAATATCTAACAGACCTAATAAAAACAACTTTGTGAGTCTAGATTCGACAGATTACAAGGTAGTGCGAAGTCTAATGGATCAGGGGCGCATCACCTGGTCAGAGTTAGCTGGAATTTTAGAACTCTCTGCTCCTGCAACTGCTGAACGGGTTCGTCGCTTAGAGGAACGCAAAATTATTAAGGGGTATACCGCCCTAATCGACCCTGAATCCGTCGACTGTGAGCTAACTGCGTTCATCGCAGTAACACTGGAGCATCCACATCGAGCTACTTTCTTACAGCGAGTACAGGAATTAGCGGAGATTCAGGAATGCCATCATGTCACGGGTGACGATGATTACTTGCTCAAAGTACGATGCCGCAACACGCGAGGCTTGGAGCAACTAGTCAGCGAAAACTTAAAAGGGTTACCCGGAATTTTGCGCACTCGAACCACCATCGTGCTTTCAACAACTAAGGAAACTCCTGTTTTGCCGCTCCAATTCCCAGCCGATTTAGAAACGGTTCAAGGGTAGGTATCAACGACGTGAGGGACAGGTAAAGTCCTTGAAACCTGGGTTCCCTATGGAGCAACGAGATGGCTGCTCAATGTAAGCGGGCAAGCCCATCCCACAAAAAACTTAGAAGAAATCGCACATTGCATCTATCGAGGAGACTTTAAAGCATGGACATTGGATTTTTAGGGCGAGGACTGATCCTTGGATTTTCCATCGCTGCACCCGTGGGGCCAATTGGTGTACTATGCATACGCCGCACCTTAACCGAGGGAATTGCCTCTGGCTTCTTGTCAGGTTTGGGGGCTGCAACGGCGGATGCAATGTATGGGTGTGTTGCTGGATTTGGTCTGACGTTTGTAGCCGATCTGCTAGTTGGACAAGCGCTTTGGGTTCGGCTGATTGGTGGTTTGTTTCTTTGCTATTTGGGAGTGAAGACAATTGTGTCTAAGCCTGCTGAATCAACTGTTTCTAGCAAATCACGCAGTCTTTTCACAGCCTATGCTTCAACAGTTGTATTGACGCTGACCAATCCTGCTACTATTCTTTCGTTTGCAGCAGTGTTTGCAGGTTTGGGTCTGGCTAGCGCTGGCGGCAGCTACGCAGCGGCTGGAGTTTTGGTTTTAGGGGTGTTTTTAGGATCGGCGCTATGGTGGTTGCTGCTGAGTGGAGGAGTTAGTTTGTTTCGACGACGGTTTAACTCAAATGGGTTGCAGTGGTTAAACAGAATTTCGGGTGCAATTTTGCTGGCCTTTGGTGCGATCGCCCTCAGCTTGAGAGGGTAAGCTAACAGTTTCAGGACATGGTTAAACTGCTGAGTCAACTCAAGTTGCGTCAAATCATTCTAAAAATAGTGCTTGGGCTATGTCTGTTTCTGGCACTTGGCTCAACCTCCTTAACTCATGCGCTGCCAGCCCTGCCGTTAGCGCAGTCTGGGTCAGTGGAAAATTTGCAGCAGCAGCGACAGCAGATTGAGCAAGAGCGGGACGATCTACAGCGAGAGCGCGATCGCCTGCAAAATCTGGAACAGTCTGCCCAAGAGAGGTTGGGCGGTTTGCAAAACAACATTCGCACTACCGCCGCACAGATTCAGCAGAATGAGGCACAGATTAAAGCCGCAACAGAGAACCTGAAGAAACTACAGGCAGAATTGGCGATCGCCGAAAAAGGCTTCCAAGATAAACAGCTTGGCACTGTCGCTCGACTCCGTTTCTTGCAGCGGCAGCAGGGTGGTCAGGGCTGGGCTGTCTTGCTGCAAAGTAATAATCTCAACGAATTTCTCGATCGCCGCCGTCAACTCAAACTGGTTTATCAAGCCGATCGCCAAATTTTGGCTAACTTAAAAGCTCAATTTGACAACCTGAATCAGCGCAAACGCACCATTGAGCGCCAAAAGAATGATATTGCCTTATTGACCCAACAGCTTCTTGCCCAAAAATCTCAACTTGAAGCCCAGTCAAAAATTCAACAAGACCTGATTGCTCGCCTGCGCCAAGACCGCAATGCCCTAGAAGAAGCAGAAGCCCAGCTAGAAAGAGACTCCGCTACAATCGCCGTTTTGATTCGGCAGCGCCTTTCAATCCCGGGTCCAGTGGTTCGAGGTACGGGGCAATTCACCTATCCCTCGATCGGCATTGTGACTAGCAACTTTGGCTGGCGCGTTCATCCCATCCTAGGCTATCGTCGCTTTCACGCTGGAATTGACTTTGGCGCAAGTCACGGCAGCACAATTCAAGCTGCTGATGCAGGCGTGGTGATTTTTTCAGGCTGGTACGGCGGCTACGGCAATGCTGTCGTTATCAGTCACGGGGGCGACTTAACCACGCTTTACGGGCACGCCAGTGAACTTTACGTCAGCGAAGGACAAACCGTGCAGCAAGGACAGGCGATCGCCGCTATTGGCTCCACTGGATTTTCGACCGGACCTCATTTGCACTTTGAAGTCCGGCAAAACGGCGAACCCGTCAATCCCCTAGGGTTTCTCTAAAAATTTCATCTGCAAAATCACCAAAGCAGTACACTGCACAAAATACGTTGATTTGTCACGTTAGACTGGGGAATAATTTAGCTACAGCCTAGACCTGTGTTGCTCCTGCTTAAGACTCCGTGGCTTGCCTAGTTTTCAAGGTCTGCAATGCCCAAAATTGTCTCTGTTCACTCCCTCCGTCATGGCACAGGCAAATCTAACCTGGCTGCTAATCTAGCCGTTAGCATTGCAGAGCACGGACAGCGAGTTGGCATCATCGACATCGATGTGCAGGCTTCTGGAATTCACACTTTATTTGGGCTTGACGAAGATCAAACTGATCATGCCCTCAACTACTACCTCTGGAGCAACGTAGGAATTCAGGAGGCGACCCAGTCACTCAGTCCACTCCTCAAGATTAACCACGGAGAAATAGCAGTGATGGGAGGAGGCATTTACCTCACTCCTTCTAACATCAAGATTAACGAGATGGCCCAACTGCTACAAGAGGGTTACGACACCAGTACATTGAGCCAGGGACTATTTGAACTGAGTCACCGTCTCAAGCTCGACTATTTGTTGATTGATACAAATCCTGAATCGAGCGAAGACACGCTGCTGGCGATCGCCCTTTCGGACATTCTGGTGCTAGTGCTGTGTTTAGACCAGCGGAACTTTCAGGACGTTGCGCTCACGCTGGATGTCGCTAAGAAGTTAGGAGTTCCCAAAATTCTGTTGGTTGCCAATCAGGTTTCATCTAAGTATCTCCAGCAAGACGTTAGGCAACAGCTTGAAAGAACCTACGGTCATCCCGTCGCAGCCGTTTTACCCTTCTCCCAAGAGTTGCTGACTTTAGCCAGCAGCGACATCTTTTGTCTGCGCTACCCCGAACATTCCTTGAGTAAAGATGTCAGAGCGATCGCCCAACAAATTACCAACATTGGCGAAACCAAACGTGCACATCTCCTAAAAGCCTGGTTAACCAAAGCGAACCCGACTGATAGAGTGTCTGACCCTGGCGTTTCTAATGTTTGATTTGCTGCTGTTGCCCGACGCTGAACGTCAGCTTATGAACTGGATCATTCGGCGGGGCAAAGCAACTTTATTAGACTGCGTGAACCATACCGGAAAGCCTGAAGCACTTGTCGAGACCATCTTAGAAAAACTGGTAAAGCAAGGACTACTACAATTCAGCCGGGTTGCGGATGACGGATACTACCAAGCTCGACTTGCCTCAGAAAAACAACGGTTACTGCCCAACCAGATTTGGGAAGTCTTAAAAGACAACACCCCTGAGTAGCTCCCTCGAACTATCCCAAAAAGCTAACCTGGCTTTCCGAATCTCGTTCAGCAGCGAATTTTTCGCTCTAGAAATGAAATTCCCAAATCCCGGACTACCTTTGCAGAAAGGTCGAGGGTGGCAGCTTAGTCTTGACCTGGAGAAGGTTCGCAATGGCACAACACTTTCTGAGTTTGATGGACTGGTCTACCGCAGATTTAGAGGAATTGCTAGACAAAGCAGCTTTTCTCAAGCAGGAACACTTCAGTACAGGACACCAAACCGTAATGCGCGGTAAAACGCTGGCATTGGTTTTTCAAAAACCGTCTCTGCGAACCCGTGTCAGTTTTGAACTCGCAGTTCAGCAGTTAGGCGGACATGCGCTCTATCTCTGCAAGGATGATGTGGACATGGGCGATCGCGAATCCATTGCCGATGTAGTACGAGTTTTAGGTGAATACGTTCACGGCATTGCAGCGCGAGTCAGCGACCATGAAAATTTGCTAGAAATGGCTGCCTGGTCACCTGTCCCTGTGATCAACGCGCTAACCAAATACAACCATCCCTGTCAGGCAATGGCTGATGCACTGACTATCCAAGAAGAGTTAGGGCGCTTGTCTGGGTTGAAGGTAGTCTACTTAGGTTCTAGCAATCAAGATACTGCCCGCTCCTTACTATTTGCAGCCGTTAAGTTTGGCTTTCAGCTCATTCTCAGCAGTCCTGAAGATTTTTGGATGGAAGCAGAAACAATCGAAATGGCGCGGGCGATCGCGGGTGATCAAGTCGTTCAGTGCATTTCAAACCCTGTTGAGGCAGTCCGAGGAGTAGACGTAATCTACACAGATTCTTGGGAAGGCATGGGTATGTGGGAAAAGGTAAGTGAAGCAGAAGCAACCCGACGTTTGGCTCTGTTTAGTCCTTACCAAGTGAACGATAGCCTCATGACTCATGCGCCTCAAGCCCTAGTCATGCACTGTATGCCTGCCAATCGGGGACAAGAAATTTCTGATGCAGCCGCAGATGGGGCACAGTCCAGACTGTTGCAGCAAGCCCAAAATCGAGTGCATGTCCAGAAGGCAATTCTCCTGCATTTAGTAGGCTGTACTGCTGCGTGAGGAAAGAAGAGACATACCTTGTCGTAACGCTTTGGCTGCTGCTGTTGAGTAATGCTTTAGCCTGTCAGGTCTCTGATGTGGTGGCCGTAAGCGGTTTTTTGAGCAGCGTTGGAGTCAACCAAATTCTGCTGGTTTGGCTGGTAGATATGCTGCTCACAATTCTGATTACGGGACTGCAATCCCTGGTCGTCGATCGGTTTAACCGGGTCAGTTTGATGGGCTGGATGAGCTGTGCCTATGTGCTGATGCTGGTTGTTTTGAGGCTATTATTTAGCCTTCAAGCACCCCGTTGGCTCAACTATTCGCTCCTCTATCTGCTTGCTGAGCAGCAGTTGCTTTTCTTTCCGCTGGTGTTTTGGATTCTGGCAAACGATCTGTTTGACATGGCGCAAACCAAACGGTTGTTTCCGCTGATTGCCACAGGTAGCTTTGTCGGACAAATCCTGGGGTTGGGGTTAGCGGCGATCGCTCCCACTCTCCTCACTCAACTTCAGCTAAAACCGGAAGAATTGCTCAGTTTGAATGCATTAGTTTATTTGGCTGCATTCCTATTAACTCAGTCGAGATTAAAGGGCATCAAATTTAGACAAGCTGCTCAAAAGCAAGAGTCAGCGATCGCCACTTTAACAGAAGCCTGGAGCTTTGTCCGAGAGGTATCTTCTTTTCGCTATTTGACGGTTGCAATTCTGGCAATTAACGTCTGCCTGACCGTATTTGAATTTCACTTTTTAGTTGTCTCTAATCACGTTTTTAGTACTGCTGATAGCTATCAGCGCTTCTACAGTTTGTATCGCTTAGGACTCACTCTTACGTCATTTGTTATTCAAGGGTTTTTCACGAGTTTCCTAATCAAGATAACAGGCTTAAAAAACGCGTTTTTTGCACTACCGTTAGCTCAACTAATCGGTACTTTTTCCATGATGCTTTTTCCAGGAATTGTGGGTGGTGTCAGTGGTTTTTCTTTGTCTAAGCTAACTCAATTTACTATTGATGAATCTGCTCGAAAGTCTTTTCAGGCCTTTGTCCCTGAGGAACGTCGAGGCAGAGTCAGTATGTTTATGGATAGCTATCTATTTGCAATAGGGACTGTTATTGGTTGTCTAGCCATAGGCGTGATTGTATTACTTGGAATTCAATTTAATGTTTCGACTTATTTTTATGCTTATTTATGCATTGGATTGATTGCTTGTGGAGGGGCGATCGCCGCTATTATTAAAATGCGATCAGTATACGAAGAAAGCTTATTTAACTGGAGACTAAAACGACGGCAGCGAGGCAAAATCATCTTAGATAAGCTGAATCTTTAAAGCAGGGAGCTCAGAAAAGATTGGGGAATCTACCGTGAAATTAGGGAACGTAAAAACAGCAAAACAAAAATCTCAAAAATCTCATTTCATTAGCCTTCAGCTTAAAGTTTTAACAGGTTTCACACTAGTCTTTAGTCTTGTCTTTGCAGGTGCCTATTACTGGTTTTATCGATTTGCAACTAATTTTGCACTTGAACAAATTCGAGAAGATCTAGAAACCACGATGGAAGCTGCTGCAAGCGGCACAAGTACCGAAGATTTTGCTGCTCTGATTGACCAGGGCACACCTAGAGCCGACGGCTACAGCGATGATCCGCGCTACTGGGAACACGTCAACTGGCTAGCTCAGCTAGAAAGCATCGAACCTCGTGCCTACATTTACACCTATACCGCTTCTTCTACCCCCAACCAAATTGTATTTGTGGGCAGCGGCAGTGCAATTAACCGAAGAATCGACGGCGCAAAATTTCTGGAATCCTATGATGAACCGGAAGGAGGCATTCTACTGCAAGGGCTAACGGCTGAAATTTTTGATGCTGAGCCATTTACAGATGAATGGGGCACCTGGGTGTCTGGTGCAATTCCGTTGACCAACGGAGAGGGAAAACGGATTGGGGCGTTGGGCGTTGATTTTCGGGCGGATTATGTCTTACAGGTGCAGCAGCAAATTCGCGGGAGTGTTTTGATTGCTTTCACGACGACCTATGGAACGCTGTTTATCCTGGTTTGGGTTGTGTCTCGTGTTCTGACCCGACCCATTGTCAACCTCACCCAATCCGTGGAACGAATTGGGGAAGGAGACTACAGTCAGAGTTTGTCTTATCTTTCAGGAGAAAGGCAAGTTCGCGATGAAATCACAACGCTGGCTGAAGTATTTGAAATCATGGTTGGCAAAGTTCGTCAGCGTGAAGAAATTTTGAAACGCCAGGTTGCAGAACTCCGCATCGAAATTGATCAGACAAAACGCCAGAAGCGAGTCAAAGAAATTGTAGACACAGACTTTTTTCAAGATTTGCGAGTCAAAGCCCAGTCCCTTCGTAGGCGCAATCAAGATTTTGGTCCCGGCGCAACCTCAAATTCAGGTTTAGACCCTACTTCAGATTCCTCCTCAGATTCAGATCCAACAGTTCAATGATGGGAGAGCATAGCGTAAGAGCATTGAGCTTTTCCTCTATAGCTCGTGAACGCGGCTATACCAACGCAGCAAGATTTTTGCTAAGCGATCGGAGTCGTGGCGGACTTGTCCAGTGTGTTCGTCTTCAAGCATTACATTAGCGATTACAACGCGCCGACCTAACTGCATTACAGATTCCCGGTCTAGGAAAACGGGATGGGAGCCTTCTTGGGCATAGCGAATCAACGCTTGGGCAGAGGGCGTTTTCTTTTGTACGACGACTGCATCGAAAAGATGATGTCCGGCTGCTGCATCAATGGTGCGAATATGGTCAGAAACGGTGTAGCCCTGGGTTTCTCCAACTTCCGTCATGATGTTGCAGACATATACGCGCGGAACCTCACGTTGGGCGATCGCCTCAACAATTTCAGGCACCAGCAAATTGGGGATGATGCTGGTGTAAAGGCTCCCCGGACCCATGATGATATAGTCTGCTTCCCGAATCGCTTGAAGCGCTTTAGGTAAAGCAGGCGGATTGGAAGGAGTGCAGCCAATTTTAACAATCTTGCCTTGAGCCTCGGTGATGTGAGATTCGCCTTCAATTCGCCGACCGTCGGATAGCTCCGCCCAGAGCCGCACATCGCTCAGGGTTGCCGGAAGCACTTGCCCCCGTACTGCTAGCACTTTAGAACTAGCGGCGATCGCCCTTTCTAAATCGCCCGTCACCTCACTCATGACCGTCAAAAACAGATTGCCAAAGCTATGACCCACCAGCCCATCTCCAGCCCTAAACCGATATTGAAATAGCTCAGTCAACAGCTTTTCTTCATCTGCCAGAGCTGCTAGACAATTGCGGATATCTCCCGGTGGCAGCACGCCGATTTCTCGTCGCAGGCGTCCCGACGATCCCCCATCATCTGCAACAGTCACGATCGCTGTAATGTTGGCACTGTAGATCTTTAGCCCTCGCAGTAAGTTAGATAGCCCAGTGCCGCCGCCTAACACGACAATTCTGGGACCACGGTTTAACCGCCGGTGGGTCATTAGTACATCAATCAGTTCCTCATCCCCTTCTGGCATCAACACCTGGGTAATTGATCCCAGGCTGCGCGTTTGTCCCCAAAAGATAAACAGAATGCCAATTGCTATGGCGATCGGTCCACTGACATAGCTGGGAAAGAATGTGGTGACAGTTTCTAAAAAATCTGAAATGAATCGCCCAATGTAGAATACCGGAGTTCGGTTCGTCCAAATGGCTAAACCTAATCCCGTCAGCAGAACACCGCTAGCACTGACCAACAACCATCGTTTGACAAACAACCCTGGTGCTAGCCACAAAAACCATCGGCTGAATCGCACCGGAGCACGGTGGCGCGATTCATATCTGATCGCCTTTAAAGCTTGTTTCAGTAAACCAAATGACATTGCTGATCACGGGCAAGGTTAGGAAAGTCGACCAAAAACTTCTATCGATTGCTGCCCCTATGCTGGTATAGCTCATCTACTAGAGTCAAGGCAGATATCAAGTCCTTTACGTTAAATTAGATACACCATTCTCAGAATGAAAGTTGCAAAACTGTAATGCTTCCAACAAAGCTATATTTTGAGGGTTAAGCCGCCAGTAAAAAGGCATCAAGGCTGAATTCAAAGCTGAATTACAGTTCAAAGTTGACTAGGTTACATTGGTTTGCTCAATCTGGTTTTGAAATGTGTGCCACTTATGCAATCTGGACGCTAAACCCTAGACTTTGAATGAACTAGAGTTCAGAGTCTAAGGTCTAGAGTTTAATATTTTTTAGTTCCCTTGACCTGCCTCTCATTACGCTATGGCTGAGCCGTTAATTGAACTGAAGGGAGTTAGCAAGTCTTTCGGTAATAACGTAGTCCTCGATCAGGTTGACCTAACTATCTACCGGGGTGAAGCTCTGGCGGTGATTGGGCCCTCTGGCACAGGCAAGTCTACGATTTTACGAATTATTGCTGGACTGTTAGCCCCTGATTCGGGTGAAGTATTTGTTCAAGGACAGCGGCGGAAAGGGCTAGTTGATGATGCTCAAGATCCCATTGGGATTGGCATGGTGTTTCAGCAGGCAGCCTTGTTTGACTCGCTAAGTGTAGATGAGAATGTCGGCTTCTTGCTATATCAACATTCCAGACTACCACCCCGCCATATTCGAGAACTGGTCAACCAAAAACTAGAGATGGTGGGTTTACCTGGAATTGGCGATCGCTACCCAGCAGAACTTTCTGGCGGAATGCGAAAGCGCGTCAGCTTTGCCCGAGCAATCATGGCAAACCCAGAGAGACCTTCCGATACACCTGAAGTATTGCTCTATGACGAACCGACTGCCGGACTTGACCCCATCGCCTCGACCGTGATTGAAGACCTGATTCGCGATCTCCAATCCAAGTCAGGTGGGTGCACTACCTATGTAATGGTGACACACCAGGACAGCACAATTCGGCGGACGGCTGACCGGATTATATTCCTCTATAAGGGCAAAGTGCAGTGGGCGGGAGCTGTTAGTGAAATTGATTCCACCAAAGACCCTTTGGTGCGGCAATTCTTTAGTGGCAGCATACATGGTCCGATTCAGGTGGTGGGTTAAAGAAGTCGGTTAATCTGTTATGAGCATTCATTCTGGCGTTTGCCGTGTACTGCAAATTGGGTATTGCTGTATAGATAGGATGAATTTGACCAGGTCGATGGAATCCTTACCTGCAAATTCATGTCAAATTGAGCAATGCCGCAAATCGTTTTGAGGAGAAGTCATGCGATCGCGAACGATACGAGAAGGCTCCGTCGGATTATTAATCCTGGTGGGGTTAGGGCTATTTGGGCTGTTAGCACTGTGGATTCGCGGTTTAAATCCGGGAAGTCGTAGCTATCAGGCGATAGTAGAATTCCCCAATGTGGTTGGAATGCAGGCAGGTGCGCCTGTCCGGTATCGGGGTGTGGTAGTTGGCAAAATTCTGTCGATTCAGCCTGGTCCAAATGCAGTTGCGGTAACGATTGAGATTACATCTGCCAACCTGTTGATTCCCAGTGATGTGCTGATTGAGGCAAACCAGTCAGGCTTAATTGGCGAAACCTCCGTTGATATGACCCCGCTTGAAGAACCTTCTGCTGCCGTGATTGCAACCACTCCGCTGGATGCTGATTGTGATAACACAGTCATTATTTGTAATGGCGATCGCCTTCAAGGCAACGTCGGCGTTAGCTTTGAGGCACTGATTCGCTCTACGGTCGAGTTGACCAATTTGATCACTGACCCGGTGTTTTTTGGCGAAATTCGCACCCTGACTCGCAACACCTCAGAAGCGGCGGCGGGGGTTGCGGGATTAACACGGCAAGTTTCGGGGCTAACCCGCTCAGTCGAGCAGGATTTAAACAGGCTAACCACTTCGGCTGCGACTTCAGCTAACTCGGTCGGGCAAGCTGCTAACCAAATTGGCTTAACGGCTGCTCAAGTTAGCGTCTTGCTGACAGACAACCGCTCCATTTTAGTTAGCACTCTGGGTAACTTGAACCAGGCTAGCAGCCAACTTCAGCTTACAGTCAGTCGGCTTGCTCCTGCGATTGAAGAGGGAGAGCTGCTTCAAAATCTGGAAGTTCTCTCTGCTAATGCAGCCGAGGCTTCGGCTAATTTGCGCGATCTCACTGGCGCAGTAGGTGATGCTGATAATATTTTGCTCTTGCAGCAAACGCTAGATTCTGCCCGTGCTACGTTCCAGAATACTCAAAAGATTACTGCTGACTTGGATGAATTGACGGGTGATCCAGAATTTCGCCAAAACATTCGTGACCTGGTTGATGGGTTGAGCGGTTTGGTTTCCTCAACTCAGCAGTTGCAACAGCAGACCGCTGTGGCTCAAGTTTTAGAACCTGCTGCGATCGCTGTTGAGTCTGAAGACCTTGCCCCAACTGACCGTCTAGCTGTAACAATGCCAGAATCAGTCCGTTTGACCTTGCTCAATTCCCAACAGGCTAGAATGCGCCCCTATACTGTCACCAATTCAGCCACCCACTCAACGGAGGTGACACCAGAAGTCCCGGCTTCGGCTCCGGTGGAGTAGGTCATTTGGATAACATCTCATTCTGATTGGCGCTGGCTGGAGAGTAATTGATAGGCGGCAGTAAAGTCGTCAGCGGTGATTTGAATTTGGCTGGGATCAGTGAATCCTTGGGCACGGTAGCGGCGAATCGCTTCTAGAGCAGCTTGATTGCTCAGCAAAGCAAGATCTGCTCCGTTCCAGCCTTCGGTTTGGCTGGCCCAAGCAGTAAGGTCTACATCGGTTAAGGGGCGATCGCTATTGTGAACCCGGAGAATGTCGAGTCGATTTTCTAAATTCGGTAGGTCTACTTTAAGCTGCAAATCTAACCGTCCAGCTCGCAGAAGAGCTGGATCAAGGGCTTCAGGGCGGTTAGTTGCGCCAACGAGCAGCACATTGGGGCAACCCTGCAAGCCGTCGAGTTCAGTAAGGAGTTGTCCTACAACGCGATCGCTCACTCCCGAATCTCCGGCATAGCTGCCGCGTGCTGGAGCCAATGTATCAATTTCATCCACAAACACGACACAAGGTGCGGCTTGTCTTGCTTTGGTAAATAGTTCGCGCACTGCCTGCTCTGCTGCACCGACCCAGCGACTCAGCAGTTCTGGTCCATTAACTGCAATAAAGTTAGCTCTGGCTTGAGAGGCAACGGCTTTAGCAAGAAGGGTTTTGCCCGTCCCTGGAGGTCCCCATAGCAAAATTCCGCGCGGGGCTTTTGCGCCTGTCTGCTGATAAAGTTCGGGATAGAGCAACGCCCCTTCAACCGACTCTTGCAACGTCTGTTTAATGGTCTCCAGTCCGCCGATTTGTTCCCAAGAAACTTCGGGAGACTCGACCTCGACGGAGCGCAAAACTGACGGTTTCACCTGCTTGATCGCCTGAAGCAAATCCTGCTGATTCACAGTCATTGTCTCTGGAATTGGGGCTTCGAGAGACGGAACCTGACGACGTAGGGCAGTGTAAGCAGCTTTTTGACAAACGGCTTTGAGGTCAGCACCGACTAAACCGACTGAGAGATCGGCGATCGCCCCTAATTCTACCGACTCGTCCAACGGCATCGCCCGAGTCAGAATTGTGAGAATTTCTAAGCGACCTTCTCGATTGGGCACCCGAAACTGGACTTCCCGATCAAGTCGCCCTGGACGACGTAATGCCGGGTCAAGGTGGTCAGGACGATTCGTAGCAGCGAGGACAATGACTCCTTTAGTTTGGGCAAATCCGTCCATCAACCCTAAAAGCTGGGCAACCAAACGCTTTTCTACTTCCCCTTCAACCTTGCTGCGATCGGGCGCGAGGCTATCGATTTCGTCAATGAAAACCAGACAGGGAGAAGAACGGGCAGCTTTCTCAAAAATACCTCTGAGCCGAGCTTCGGCTTCTCCGTAGTATTTCCCAATTACTTCTGGACCGACGATGGCAATGTAGTTTACGCCCAAATCTTCTGCCAGGGCACGGGCTGTCAAGGTTTTGCCAGTACCCGGAGGTCCAACTAGCAATACGCCTCGGGTTGGTTCTAATCCTAGCTTTGCCAACAATTCGGGGCGCTTCAAGGGAAGTTCAACTAGCTCTCGCAGTTCTTGCAAAACTTCAGAGAGTCCACCGACTTCTCGCAGCGAGGCTGTAGCAGCAGGAGATTGAGGATCAGCAGGCGGCGTAACGACGACTTCATCGGTCTGGGTGGAAGGAGTTCTACTGGCAGATGGATTTACGCCAATTCCACTTCTGGGAATATTGCCCTGACG
The DNA here is from genome assembly GCF_014696015.1 of Oculatella sp. FACHB-28. Classification (NCBI taxonomy): domain Bacteria; kingdom Bacillati; phylum Cyanobacteriota; class Cyanophyceae; order Oculatellales; family Oculatellaceae; genus Oculatella; species Oculatella sp. FACHB-28. The sequence continues at coordinate 67,304 of NZ_JACJPJ010000085.1, forward strand.
CGGAATGCTGCTGAGGGTGCGGGAGTTGATTTGCACGTCAGCTTTTAGTTCGCCTTTCTCCATCTTTTCTTCTAAAGCTTTAGCTAGTTCTAAAAGCTGCTCAAATCCCTTAAAGAAGTCACTCATCAGTTCCTCTCTGTTTTCCCAACTGATCCCAATGGTTTAGTCATCCCAGATGGATGGGCATTTTAACGATGCAGGCTTTGGGTAAAAGGAATGCACCAGTACGACAGACTACGGTTGGCAATGTTTAGCGGTAAGGGCGGAGTGGGGAAAACGACGCTTTCCTGCGGGTTTGCTCGTCGCTGGGCGCAGCAGTTTCCCGATGAGCAAATTTTGTTGGTTTCGACTGATCCAGCTCATTCGCTGGCAGACGTTTTGTTGTCGCCAGTTGGAGATGTGCCGCGATCGCTTCCAGATTTGCCGAACCTTCAGGTGAGAGCGCTAGATTCTCAGTCCTTACTTCAACAGTTCAAAGCAGACTATGGCAAGGTTCTAGAGCTTTTGGTGGAGCGGGGCAGTTTTGTTCAAGGTGAAGACCTCAGCCCAGTTTGGGATCTAAGCTGGCCTGGACTAGATGAACTGATGGGTATTTTGGAGATTCAACGGCTACTGCGGGAACGAGTCGCCGATCGCATCGTGGTAGATATGGCTCCCAGCGGGCACACGCTGAACCTGTTTGAGCTAATGGACTTTTTAGATGGTTTCTTAGAAGCAATGGATTTGTTTCAGGAGAAGCATCGCGTCATCAGCCAAACGTTTGCAGGGCAGTATGTGCCCGATCAGGCAGATGCATTTTTGGTAGACATCAAGGCAGATTTGGCAGCAGGGCGGCAGCTTTTGCAAGATCAGCAGCAAACAGCTTGCCTGGTGGTGGCGATCGCCCAACCGATGAGTTACCTGGAAACTCAGCGATTTCTCACAGCCTTAGAAAAGCTGCAAATTCCGGTTGGTGGGCTATTTGTAAACCACATTCTGCTGGATGCCGACGAGTGCGATCGCTATGACGAACAGCAATTAATTCTTAATAAATTTCAAGCAACCCAACAGCTCCCTATTTTTACAGCACCTCAGCAAGCTAAAGAACCCGTTGGTACGGTTGCTCTAGATCAACTGATAGCCCAGATTCAGGAATTCCATCAGCAGGACATTAAGCACACGGGTGAAGCGAAACCTGCACCATTACCCCAAAAAACTCCGCCTGGTTTCAGTGACTTTTTGGCAGAAGGACGGCAGCTAATTCTGGTAGGCGGCAAGGGTGGGGTAGGAAAAACAACGGTAGCAGCGGCGATCGCGTGGGCAATGGCTGAACGCCACCCTGACCGAAATATTCGAGTTGTTTCGATTGATCCTGCCCACTCCTTGGGAGATGCACTAGGTGTGCAGTTAGGACATCGGCCCGTTGCCTTGAGCACTAATCTTAGTGGGCAGGAAGTCGATGCAGAAGAAGTTCTAGACCAGTTTCGAGCAGATTACCTGTGGGAACTGGCAGAAATGATGAGCGGCGAGACAGGTGACGACGACCTAAAAATTGCGTATGGACCTCAAGCATGGCGACAGATCGTGTCTCAAGCATTGCCTGGAATCGATGAAATGCTGTCGCTGGTGACAGTAATGGAACTGCTGGAACAAAAGGCACAAGACTTGATTATTCTGGACACCGCGCCAACGGGTCATCTGCTGCGATTTCTAGAAATGCCGACAGCAATGGCAGACTGGCTTGCCTGGATCTTTCGTCTGTGGCTCAAATATCAGGACGTAGTAGGGCGCACAGAACTAATGGGAAGGTTGCGATCGCTCCGTCAACGGGTGATGCAGGCGCAAAAACGGCTGAAAGATCCTAAATACACTGAATTTATTGGGGTACTCCAGGCACAATCAGCGATCGCTGCCGAAACTCAACGACTCACGCAGGCTTTAGATAATCTGGGCGTTCAGCAGCGCTATGTCGTGCATAACTGTTATCAAGCTGGGGAAGAAATTGCGGTTGAAGGATTTGAAGGGAGGGGCGATCGCCTAACTTTTGTTAAGCTGCCCCTGCTACCCCGTTCTATTGATGCCCTTGAACAAATCAAACTTGCCTCAAATCTGCTGTTTTAGAGTCTCCAAAATCTGCTAATTTTTCTCCCTTCCACCCGTTTTTACTCATTCCTGAGTTCTACTTGGAAATGCCGTTAAAGTACCTCTGTCACTGGTTTTCAGGAGGTAGCGCCACCAGCTCCATATGCTAAGGAGGAGCCCCGGAACAAGTTTTGTATTCTCTAAACTCACTACTTCAAGGTTTACTTATGTTCATAAAGTTCAGCGCATGATTCAGCTCGATTCAAGATACTCTAGATCAAACTGTGGCAACTTCAATCTGTTGCCTGGTTTAGAATCTATTCTTTTACGCCTCATCCAGACATTCAAGCGGGCACAGACGATTTGAAGTAGGGCTATGACAAATTCTTACACCACTGAGATCAAGACCTCCAGCTTTGCACCCCCCTCTGATTCAAGACAGCGGGTCGGTCAATTTTTGCGAGATCTACAAGATCAGATTTGCCAAAAATTAGAAGAAGTAGACGGTGAAGGAACTTTTCAGGAAGATGCCTGGACGCGCGAGGAAGGTGGCGGCGGTCGTTCTCGTGTGATGAAATCAGGCAGGGTGTTTGAGCAAGGTGGTGTCGGCTTTTCAGAAGTTTGGGGAAAGGATCTGCCGCCCTCGATTTTAGTGCAGCGCCCAGAAGCAGCAGGGCACGGTTTCCATGCGATGGGCACCTCAATGGTGCTGCATCCACGTAATCCTTACATTCCTACAGTTCACCTCAACTACCGCTACTTTGAGGCAGGACCGGTTTGGTGGTTTGGTGGTGGAATCGACTTGACTCCCTACTACCCGTTTGCAGAAGACGCAGCCCATTTCCACCAAACGATGAAGCAGGCTTGCGATCAGCATCATCCAGAGTACTACCCAACTTTCAAGCGTTGGTGTGACGAATATTTTTACCTGAAGCACCGTCAGGAGACGCGGGGAGTCGGCGGTATCTTTTTTGATTACCAGGATGGGCGAGGTAAGCTTTATCACGGTCCCAATGCCAGCGGACCAGCAGCAGTCTACAGTGATGCGTTAGAAGAAATAGCGCCGCGCAACTGGGAGCAGTTGTTCAGCTTTGTGCAGGATTGTGGACACTCTTTCTTGCCTGCCTACATTCCCATCGTGGAGCGGCGGCAGGGAATGGAGTATGGCGATCACCAGCGTCAGTTCCAGCTTTATCGGCGGGGTCGCTATGTCGAGTTCAACCTGATTTACGACCGAGGTACGATCTTTGGGCTACAGACCAATGGACGCACCGAGTCTATTCTCATGTCCCTGCCCCCAATGGTGCGCTGGGAATATAGCTATCAGCCAGAGCCCGACACGCCCGAAGCAGAACTTTACGAGAGATTTCTAAAGCCTCAAGATTGGGCTAGCTGGTCGTCTGATAACCACTAACGTTCCACCAAGGGAATAAAACTTCACGTTTTTGAGTGTGAAGGAGTAAGGGAGTGAGGGTTATCCAGCACTCCCTTATTCTCCTAATTCCCAAACGAGTTAACCTGCTACAGGAGGGATAGTAACTCGTAGGGGTGGGTAATCTAGGGGTTGTGGTGCAGCCAATTGCGGCTTAAGCATCCTGGATTTAGCGAAGCACTGATACATAGCTGCTTAATCAGACCCGACTAGAATGGACACAGTTCTGCGACGGAAGAGACTAGGTGTGTCTACCCTCTCTGGATATGGTTCCGGAACTGGTATTCTGAGGGCGATCGCATGAGTAGTGCATATCTCTAAATCTTGCTTTGGGGTTTCTTGAGGCTTAGAACACCTGAGAAACTGATACTGCAATTCCTAAAAAGAGGGCAATAATTCACGTGGAGCAGACAACACACACCACCCAAGACGGTAAAACGATCATCCTTCTGACCCCAACAGGACGGTTAGATATCACAACAGCGTGGCAGTTTCGACTCAAGCTACAGGAGTGCATTTCTAGATTGAGTCCACACGTGGTTGTAAATTTAGGACACGTTAATTTTATTGACAGTTCGGGCTTAACTTCTCTTGTAGCAGGAATGCGCGATGCCGACAAGGTGAAAGGCAGCTTCCGCATTTGTAACGTTCATCCCGAAGCCAAGCTTGTCTTTGAGGTGACGATGATGGATTCAGTTTTTGAAATTTTTGATACAGAAGCAGAAGCCCTGGAAGGGGTTCCTCGCGGCATTGCCAGCTAAATTGGCAGCATTTTTAGTCAGTTTTTGCCTGAGCATTAGCCTCAGCATTGCTTGGCAAACTAGCCGCTACACGAGACAATAGGATCAAGTTATCTTTAAAATTTCTTGTGAACAACGTCCGCACTGTCTCCGATACCAAGCGAGCTTTCTACAATACTCACACTCGCCCAATTAACTCCATCTACCGCCGAGTTGTAGAGGAGTTGATGGTAGAAATGCATTTGCTTTCCGTCAATGCGGATTTTCATTATGATCCCATTTACGCACTAGGTGTAGTTAATGCATTTGAGCGATTTATGCAGGGCTACCGGCCGGAAAACGACAAAGTTTCTATTTTTAACGCGCTCTGCCAATCCATCGGCAGCGACCCTCAAACCTATCGGCAAGATTTTGAGCGGTTGCAGTCAGAAGCATCTGGTCTGTCCTTGGATAACCTGATGGGTCAGCTTAAGCAGTCTGAAAACTCCGAGGCAGGTAGTCTGACGGGACAATTTCGGGCGATCTCCCAAAACCCCAAGTTCAAATATAGTCGTCTATTTGCGATCGGCTTATATACCCTGCTAGAACGTGTAGATTTTGACCTCGTTAAAGATGAAAAGCGGCGAAATGAAGCGATTAAGCAGGTTTGTGATGCACTAAACTTGCCTGAAGAGAAAGTGCAAAAAGATCTGGAACTTTATCGCAGCAATCTAGAAAAAATTGCTCAAGCCCAGATCGTCATGGAAGATATGCTCAAGGCAGACCGGAAGAAGAAGGAAGAGCGAGCCAAAGCAAAGGATGCAGTTGCCGCTCCTCCCAGCAATTCTCAGGAACCGACGTAAGGCACCTTAATAGATAAATCGTGAAGGGCACTCCAGAAGGGTGCCTTTTTCGTTGCCTATTTTCAGACTTCTGCAGAGCGATTCCGAGCATCCAGGAACTGAAGCTGCTGATACAGCATTTCGACTTGAGGAATTTTTGCTCCGGCTTGTTGGGCGCTATCGAGTGGATTCCCGAAGATGGCTTTGATTTCTAATGGACGGTGCTCGTCATAGTCAATTTTCATGCTGGTGCGGTAGGGTTTCATTTTTGCCGTGTGATCCAGCATTTTTTGAACGTAGCTGTCAGGGAGCGATCGCCCACACGCCCCAGCAGCTATCTGCACTTCTCGCATTAGCTGCTCTGCCAAACTCTGCACGACCGGGTTTGCCATCATTTCCTCAGTCGTGGCATCCAGCACAACCGAAAGCCCATTAAAGGGGATATTCCACACGAGCTTCTGCCAGCGTGCTAGAAACAGGTCTTCCGTTAGCTCAATTGGAATATTGGCTTGTCGAAAATCTTCTGCGATTTCAGACATGCGCTGTGTGATACCGCACGGCTGATTGTTGGCTGAATACTGCCCCAGCACAATTGCTCCATAGTCCAAATGGTGAATGTGACCGGGACCAACTTTGTTGGAGCAGATGAAACATAGCCCACCCATGACCTTCTCCGGGCCCACAATTTGAGCGACCTCGGCTTCAACCCCTAACCCGTTTTGCAACACTAGCACCGTACTATTTTCGCCGACTAAAGGCGGCAAAAGCTGAGGCAACAGGTGATTTTGAGTTGTCTTTAAAGCAATCACAACTACATCACAAGGCGGCATTTGCTCAACACTGGCATAGGCGTTCACCTGGGGCAGCTTAAAGTCACCTTGCACTGAATCGATGGTCAGTCCATGGTGGCGAACATGCTGGTAGTCACTTCGCAGCAAAAAGTGCACTTCTGTCCCCGATTGCTGTAGCCGTGCGCCATAAAACCCGCCTAACGCTCCTGTCCCCAAGATGGCGTAGCTGCGATTGGATTTAGAGGTGTTTAGAAGAACCATCGTGACATTCTGTTAGAAGAAATCCTGTTTGATTTGAAAAATTTTTAGAAATTTCAGGAAAGGACTTTGATTTGTTTGTTTAGTTTTCAATAAGTGGGTGCAGATGATTAGACTCAACACTTCGCTTCTGAAAAATGCTACTTCAGCTTTATTGAGTTTCGTTCCAGCTATCTAGACCGATTTATATAGAACTGATTCACGACCGTTCGACAGTTGCGTCTTAGCTAAACTCATTCAGGACATATCATGCTCCATCTTCCTCCAGAACAGCAGCAGGGATTCTATCGCTACAGTCCAATGGGGTTGAAACAGCGTGGCCCTGCACGATTGTTTGCCCACATCGCTGAAGATGGGGCACTGGGCTACGGATTAACTCGAATTTACCAGAATTTAATTGAGCAAGGACGTGTTTCACCACCGTTGAACCTGCTAATGCAGTGGCTTGAATCAACGGTTCAAAAAACTGGTCAGCAGGTGGATAGGTTGAGTACATTGCTGGCGGATGTAGAGTTTCTACATTCTGATTGGCTCAACTGGACATTGCCACCTGGAGAAACGTTTAACAGCAACTATGTGCGCAAACGCCTCGAAATGGGTCAGGCGTTAAAAGCTGCCAGCAAAGCCGCGATCGCCGATCGCCTACAAGATGCTTCCCCTTCAAAAGATGTGGTGCCTGGTAGCGAACGGCAGCGGTTACGGTTCTATACAGAACTAGAACAACGGTGGCAGCGAGAACGCCCAAAGGTCAGTTTCATTCACGCTAGGGATGGGGAATTAAGCGATCGCGAGTTCGCCCGTCAGCGTTTGGCAGGGACAAATCCGATGATTTTGCATCGTATTCAAGAAGAAGACCGGGAGCGACTGCAAGCCTGGGCAACCCAAGACTACTCAGTAGCAACCGAGAAAAATGTGAATTTGCTGGATGCGGCTGCCCAAAATCGCCTGTTTTTGGCAAATTATCCCCTATTTAAAGATCTCACTTCAACCGATCTTCAGTTAGGGCGCTATGTAGGAAATCCACAGGCTTTGTTTTACGGCACTGAGCAGGGGCTTTACCCAGTCTTAATTCAATTAGAGTCGGGCAGCAAATGGGTAACTCCAACTGCGGCGGCAGATGATTGGATGCGGGCAAAGCTCTATACCCAAGCGGCAGACATGACGCATCACGAGCTAATTGACCACTTGTGTAACACGCATTTGTCAATGGAGGCGTTTGCGATCGCCACCTCCCGCCAGCTTCCAGTTGGTCATCCGCTGTATCAGCTTCTGCGGCCGCATTTTCGCTTTTTACTAGCGATCAACACACGCGGCAATACGCTGCTGCTAGCCGAAGACGCTGCGATCGAAGACCTGCTAGCTCCAACGCGAGAAGCCTCAGTCAGCCTGATCAATCAGTCCTATCGGCAGCGCTCGTTTACCGACGGGGCACTTCCTTATGACATTGCCAGACGAGGGCTAGAGCCAGAGTTTTTGCCTGACTTTGCTTACCGCGATGATGCTCAGCTTTTGTGGGATGCGATCGCTACTTATGTCAGCAGCTACTTACAGCGCTATTACCGCGATGATGCCGCCGTTTTGCTCGATCCCTACTTGCAAGCCTGGACAGCGGAATTGGGACAGCCTTTGAGCGATCGCCCCCTTTCCGAATTTCCTGAACTGCCAGACTGGATACCGGCTGAATTTGCTGCTAAGACAGGAATTCAGGTTGATACGTTGCCCGATTATCCTCGCGTGCCTAACTTTCCAGCAGCGACCAGTGCTAATCAGCGTCCAGGAGAAATTCAAGGGCTTCAGCAGCTCATTGAGATTGCTACGCAGATCATTTTTACCTGTGGGCCCCAGCACGCGGCGGTGAATTTTTCTCAGTTTGACTACGCGGGGTATATGCCTAATGCACCGCTGGCGACCTATGCTCGCCCCGATGCAGCGGTGAAGCTAGAAGAAGTTTTACCTCCTGTAGACCAGGACTTAAATCAGATGGAGTTGACCTTCGCCCTCAGCGGCATTATTTGGGGACAATTGGGTGATTCAAAACTGATTCAGTACAAGGAAGAAGGCGATCGGCAAATCCTGCACCAGTTTCAACTCAAGCTGAAAAGCATTGAGCAAGAAATTCAGCAGCGCAACCAGCAGCGGATAAATCGGGACGGGGTAGATTATCCTTATCTACTGCCGTCGAGGATTCCCAATAGCATCAACATCTAGGGAATTGCGCGTTGGAAGAACGTAATCTGTAGCCCCAAAACCTGTAGAAGCGTAGCATTCGGGCAAAAATTCTCGGTTTGTTTCAGAGTTTACTTGCCGAATGCTGCGCCCTTACACAAGACACTCCTCATTCAAACACCCTTTAAGGGTTAGGGACGAGGGATTTTGGGTCGCTAACTGCCCCAGCATCAGAAGTTGAGGGTTCTAAGCTGTCCAAAATTTCTAGCATCTCCCGCTCAAAAGCAACCTGGGCGCGATTGGTTCTACCGCCAATGTAGAATTTTCCGGCTTCTTCTAATGCCCAGATTTGGGAATGGGAAATGTAGCTCATCAACACACTGATCATGAGTAAACCGAAACCTGTGTAAACAATTGGAATACCAGGATCGGCTTTGATCTGTAAGCCTGTGCTGCCCACAATTTCGGCGATCGCCAACGTCACACCATTCACTTCGGTAGACATTCCCTGACGCACGGTTGAGAGCAGCTTGCCCTCCGTGTCGTAAAGCAGCAGTATGCCTTGAAGATCTTTTGCCAGAACGGACACGCCTTCACTCAGGTCAGGCTTTGTCGGAATCCAGGTGCCCCAGACACGACCACCGCCATCTGCACCAATTTCTACCATTGGCAGTTGCAGGATCGGACTCTCGTTAAGCCGAATGCGAACTGCGGCGATTCCCCAGTCTGCTTGGTAGAGCGTTACACCTTCATGACGCATTGGTTCATTGACATGAATCGTTTTACGCTGAATCTCTTCGTCTTGATCGTTCAGAACAGAGAGATCAGAGTAAAACTGGTCAATCTTGCCCTCTGGGGTGTAGTCGATCCAAAAGCGGTTGACCCGTACTGACCAATCCTGAGGAATTTGCGCTCTTGCCCAGGGTCCAGCGTCAAAAATATTTTGAACCCGAAACGTTTCGCCGCTCGGCACCATTTCCTGAGCAAAAAAGCCTGTCATTGCGCCCACGATCGCCCCCAGCAAAATCAGGATCATGCTGGCGTGAACGATAATGGGTCCAATCCGTCCAACAATGCCTCTGTCCGCGTAGAGCGTGTTGTCTCGTCGAAAAACTCGGTAGCGGCGTTTTTCAAGTAACGGACTCAGTTGCTCGATCGAAGCGTGATCGAGTTCTGCACTCAGGGCAAATTTTTCAAACTGACGGGGTTTGGTGTAAAAATTCCAGGTGCGGGAAAACCAGCGCAGTGCAGGAATTTGCCGCTGAAAGGTGCAGGTAATGAGGCTGGAGCCAAACAGAATGAGCAGCGCCAAAAACCACCAGGTGCGGTAAACGTGGTCTAGCCCCAGAGTCAGTAAAACCTTCCAAGTTAGGAAGCCAAACAGAGCCGGGTCTTCTGGGTAGTTAGCCTGGTAAAACTCTAGGGATCGTCCCTGCTCGATGACGGTGCCAGTGATGCTAAAGACGGCGATCGCCAACAGCAGGGCGATCGCCAGCCGCAAATCTGCCAACAGCGGAAACAATTCTCGCTTGAGATAACGCTGTGGGATCGCAATCCAATTGTTTTTCGAAGGATTTTCTGAAGTCATGAATTAAGCTCTTAAATTCCGGATGGAAAAAACCGGAACAGCAGGGAGAAGACACCAAACCCAACTAGCAACGCACCGCTTGCCGGAGTAATCCAGCTTGACCAGCGGCGCAGTTCTAACAACTTTTTGATTGAAGCAGTGAAGGTGCCTGCTAAAACCAGTGGAGTGACGTAACCCAGGGTGTAGGACAACAACAACACACCGCCCAAAACAGGATCTTTTGTCTCAGTCACCCAGGCCAGCAGCGTAATCAAGACAGGGGTGCTACAGGGAGACGCCACTAATCCAAACGTTAGACCAATTAGGTAAGAACGAACGCCTTCAGGCAAATCCTTGGAGATCCAATCCATCCCGCCCCAGTTCGGCAGTTGCAGCGGTAAAGCCTCCAGCAGGTTTAGCCCCATGAGAATGGCGATCGCACTCACCACAATTGGCAGCCCCACCCCAACCTGACCATACACACTGCCCAAACCCGCTGCCACAATTCCCAGTCCTGCTAGCGTCGTCGCCAAACCTAGCGCAAACCAGGTAGACTGCGTTGCTGCCTGAATTCGACTTCTGGCTTCATAGCCACCGATATAGCCAATTGTAATGGGCAGCATTGACAGCATACAGGGAGTCAAACTTGTTAACAGGCCTGCTAGAAAGATGATTCCGACGCTCGTCACAGTTAGGTGCGACAACTGATTTGCTACCAGGGTGTCAGCAAAGTTTCCTAACTCGTATAGTCGAGTCTGTAGGGTTTCCAGCATAGTTTGAAGATGGCGGAGCGAGCGAATCTACTGTTAGACGTATCTTCATCTTATCGGAGGCTGACTGTAGAAATGGCGATCGCCCTCCAAACATCGCTCAAGCACCGGGCAAACTACCTCGCTGCCGTCGATGACGCCGATGGTCAAGCGAAACCACCTTAGCCTCACTGCCTTCACGGGCAATGCGAATGAGCAGCCCTGCCAGCAGCAAACTAGCAATCATCGAATTTCCGCCATAGCTAAAAAACGGAAACGGTAAACCTGTCGTAGGCAGTGCGCCCGTCGCCACGCCAATATTGAGCAGCGATTGCCCAATAAGCAGAATTACAGTTCCGATCGCCACCAGTCGGTGAACCGGGTTAATTGCTTTTAGCGCCACCTTTAAACCCAGCGTGGCATAGGCTGCTAGCAGCAGCAGCAGTAACATACTGCCGATGAAGCCAAATTCCTCAGCGTACACAGCAAAAATAAAGTCAGTATATTGAATCGGCAAGTAAAATAGCTTCTGCTGAGATAGCCCAAACCCAGCTCCACCAAAGCCACCCGACCCGATCGCCATCAAACTTTGGGTAAGCTGATAGCCGTTTCCCATCGGGTCAGCCCAGGGATTGAGAAACGACATAATTCGCTCTCGTTGATATTCCTTGATGCTGACACTGACAATTGCCGCTGCGAGTCCGGCGATCGCTGTTGCTCCTAGATAAAGGTAGGGTAACCCTGCTGCTAGCGCCACCAGCCACAACACCATACCGCAGAGCGCTGCTGTACTCAGGTTGGGCTGAAGCAAAATACCAGCCACAACCGCTGCAAAAATACCTAGCCACACCAAGCGAGTGGAATTAGATAGTCGTTCCCACTGCCCAAACACGCGGGCACTTTGAAGCACCAAGAATGGTTTGATAATTTCAGAAGGTTGAAGTAGTGCATATGATCCCAGCGAGATCCAGCGATTAGCTCCATTAATGCTGGTACCCAAGCCTGGAATGATGGTGAGCAAGATTAGTCCCAATAGCGCTATTAAAATCCAGTCGGCGGCTGCCAAGACGTAGCGCAGAGGCGAATGCACCAACACGCCAAAGCCAACCAACCCAACCATGACCCAAATGATTTGGCGTTTGAAGTAATACAGCCCGTCACCAAAATCTGCATCCGCAACCGCATAGGATGCAGAAAACAGCATCACTAACCCGACCAACAGCCACAGAAAGGTCAGCCATCGCAGTAGCCGAGCTTCTAAAGCCCATTCTTTTACAGAAGAGTCCAATAGCGGAATTAGATATCGAAGATTCACGCAGCTCAACGAGTCATTTAAACAATTTGCCTATAACAGTAACGCAAGAGCGTTTCAAGGAACATAGGGGAGCAGGTGCTAGGGGCGATCGCAAAATATAAACTTGCACAAATTCTAAAAAATTCCTGATGAGGTACCCCAATTAGGAATAAAGGAATGGTAGATGCACCCTGAATTAATCCCTGGCTTCATGCTGGGGATTTTTTTTGCTTGTGAAGTAGTGTTGACTACACCATTTAGGCAACAGGTTCTTTACGATATTGCCGATTGAACTCTTTCCCTTTGTGAGTTAGTTAGCAATTTTTTGGGTAAGAACATGAGCAACATTGCCGAGCGTTACATCTACCTGTGCCGTTGCTACATCGAACTTGCAGACAAATTTCAGAAGCTTGATGTAGAACACATGACGCTGAAAAGCAAAATGATTCCTATCCTCAAGACAATAAAGGCTTGCAAACAAACGATTGAGCAGTTAACGCAAGAAAAGCTGGAATTGGAACAAAAGCTGCAATCTGTTACAGCTCAATACAAAGAATTAAAGTCGTTTGAAGTTTTGCTTCAGCCCGAAACTCAGGCTGTATTAGCAGAAGCAGAAGAGCAAATGAATCTTGTTCAAGAAACCCTTCTAGAAATTGACCAAGACAGTGATCCGGGTATGAGCGAGGCAGACAAACTTTTACTGGAGGAGTACTACAGCAACTCCAATGAGTTGAACTGGACGAACTCCAATCCAACCGAGAAGCTGGTTAGTTCCTGATTGTGGGGCGAGTGTTTCGCCCCGCAATTAGTTGATTCACTAATTGATTCACACTCCTAATGAATTAATTTGTTGCTCAACTAACCGGCATACCTCAGCTCTCCGCTGCCAAGACTTGGGGCACGATCGCCGTCTGCTCATCGATTACCAGCTTTCTTTTATTAAAAGTCAGCTTGTGGTCTACCAGGTCAATGAGGATTGTGTCACCTTCAATAAACGTGTTCTCTAGAATTTTGGTGGCGATCGGATTTTCCAACTCTTTTTGGATCGCTCGCTTCAACGGGCGTGCTCCATAAACCGGATCAAAGCCCACTTCAGCGATGTAATTTTGGGCAGTTGGCGTTAGTTCTAGCGTGATTTTCTGGTCTGCTAGCAGACGGTGAATCCGCTGAAGCTGAATGCCAACAATCTGCCGCAGCTCTTCTAACCGCAGCGGGTGGAAGAGAATGATGTCATCAACACGGTTCAGAAATTCAGGGCGAAAGTGCGATCGCAGTGCATCGGTCACCCGCTTTCGCATCAGTTCATACTGCGAATCATCTCCTGACACATCCAGAATGTGATCGCTGCCGATGTTACTCGTCATCACAATCACCGTATTTCTGAAATCAACCGCTCTCCCTTGAGAGTCAGTAATTCGCCCGTCATCTAACACCTGTAGCAAAATGTTGAACACGTCTGGGTGTGCTTTCTCCACTTCATCCAGCAGCAGCACAGAGTAAGGGTGACGGCGAATCGCCTCTGAAAGCTGCCCTCCTTCCTCATAACCCACATAACCCGGAGGCGCACCCACTAAGCGTGAAACAGAATGCTTCTCCATGTATTCCGACATATCAAGCCGCACCAGCGAATCGCCAGTGTCAAACAGAGATTCTGCTAACGCCCGCGCCAGTTCAGTTTTACCAACTCCCGTTGGACCCATAAATAGGAAAGAACCAATCGGACGACCCGGATCTTTCATCCCAGCCCGCGCCCGCCGAATTGCCGCTGCTACTGCCTCAACCGCTTCTTGCTGGCCCACTACCCGCTCATGCAGGTAAGTTTCAAGCTGCAACAGCTTTTGCCGCTCAGACTCCATCAGGCGGTTCACAGGAATACTGGTCCACTTTGCCACAATCTCAGCAATGTCAGCTTCAGTCACCTGCTGCTTAAGCAAAGAAGAACCACGTTCTTGAATTTCAATCAGCGTTGCTTCTTTTGCCTCTAGCTCGCGATGCACGACTTCCAGTCGCCCATATTTCAACTGAGCTGCTGTATTCAGGTCGTAGTCTCGCTCCGCCTTCTCAATCTGCCGTCGCAGCTTTTCCTCTTCTTCGCGCAGGGCATTGATTTCATCTTTCATCTGCTTCTCAGATTCCCACTGAGAATTCAGTTTTTGCTGCACCTGCTTCAGTTCACTGATCTCGCTCTCAATTCGCTCTAAGCGATCTTTGGCAGCACGATAAGCAACCACGATGCCCGGAGATTGTCCTTCCTTCTGCAAAGAAAACTGTTCCATCTCAAGCTGCATGATGCGCCGATCAATGGTTTCTAACTCCTCTGGTTTTGAGGTGCTTTCCATCTTGAGCTTGGCAGCAGCTTCATCTACCAAATCGATCGCCTTGTCAGGTAAGAAGCGATCGCTGATATAACGGTCAGACAGCGTTGCCGCAGCCACTAGAGCACTGTCAGAAATACTCACTTCATGGTGCTTTTCATACCGTTCTTTCAAGCCTCGCAGAATGGAAATTGTGTCTTCCACGCTGGGCTGACCGACATAAACCTGCTGAAAACGTCGCTCCAGAGCCGCATCTTTCTCAATGTGCTTGCGGTATTCATCTAAAGTCGTCGCCCCAATGCAGCGCAGTTCACCCCGTGCCAACATCGGCTTGAGTAAGTTACCTGCGTCCATCGTGCCCTGGCTTGCCCCTGCCCCCACAACACTATGCAGTTCGTCGATGAATAGAACGATCTGTCCATCAGAGTTCGTCACTTCACGCAAAACTGCCCGCAGCCGATCTTCAAATTCTCCGCGATACTTCGCTCCAGCAATCAGCGAACCCATGTCTAAGGTAATCAGGCGACGGTTTTTGAGCGATTCGGGCACGTCTCCTTTAATGATGCGCTGGGCTAACCCTTCGGCGATCGCCGTCTTTCCGACTCCCGGCTCCCCAATCAGCACTGGGTTATTTTTGGTGCGACGAGACAGAACCTGCACCACGCGACGAATTTCCTCGTCCCGACCAATTACCGGATCAAGCCTATCTTCCTTTGCCTGCTCAGTCAGATCCCGTCCATATCTTTCCAATGCGTCGTAGCGCCCTTCCGGGCTTTGATCCGTCACTCGCTGGCTACCGCGAACAACTTTGGCAGCAGCTTCAAGCTGTTTTGGATCTAGGTTAATGTTTCTGGGAAAGCGACGATTGACCCGCTCATATTCTGCCATCCCCAGCAGCAAATGCTCAACTGAGATAAACTCATCCTGCCAGGTTTGCCGCGCTGCCTCAGCCCGGTCTAACATCAAATCTAGGCTGCGCCCTAAATAAAGCTGCGCGTTTTCTGAAACCTTAGGTTGACGTTGGGCAAAGGTTTCTAGCTGTTGCTTGAGCGCATTCGGGTCAAGATTTGCCCGCTGCAAAATTGTGTGGGCTAACCCTTCTTGCTCTAGAAGGGCGATCGCCAGATGTTCAACCTCTAGCTGTTGGTGCTTGAAGCGACGAGTAACATCCTGGGATTTCACAATTGCTTCCCAGGCTTTCTCAGTGAATTTGCTAGGGTCAGTGGGCTGCATGTTCTAAAGAAATTCCGTCGAAAAACCATATTCTCAGCGACTTTAGTATAACAATCTGGGCGGCTTAATCCTGTAAGCCGCTCTACCAGAATCCATCGCTTTACTTCAATTATTTCAGGTGTTGCTGATTTGGCGTGAATTTGTGCGACAAGTCAGCCCGTTCCTTTTAGGAATCAGTGAATCTACGAGCGGCTGTGAAATTACTCCTTTCCCACTAAAAAATCAGGGATGTACCCTCGGGCGCGGCGTGCATCCCTGGTCTTTTAGTCCCTAATCTGTGACCAGGAAGGGAGTAGGTGGAAAATTTCATTCAATCTTGACTGATTCTACAAGCAGCTTTATCAGAGTGTGGGGAATACTGGGAGGTGAAATGGCGAGTTCTCTGTTTCCTCAACTTGCTTTGTGCCTTCTCGCTCACCCCTTTCAATGCCCTGTTGATCAGTTTTGCTTCTGGTTCGTCGTGCGCTAACCCGTACATCTACGCCTGACAACTTCAGAAAGAATTGCTGCACTCGATTCAATTTGCCTCCGGGCGAATGCTGCGCGGTTCTTTCAGGGCATTAATTGAAAATCACTTTCTGCAAAACATACTTACTTATGCTGGGACAAACACTTGGTGGGCGATACCAAATCAAACGCCATCTAGGTGGGGGAGGATTTGGACAAACCTATCTCGCTGAGGATTTACACTTGCCCGGAAATCCTGAGTGCGTCGTCAAGCAACTCAAGCCCAAAGTGACCAGCGATGAGGCATTGCAGTCTGCCAGACGCTTGTTTGATCAAGAGGCAAAGGTGCTGGATGAATTGGGTAGCCACGACCAAATTCCCAGGCTTTTTGCTCACTTTGAGGAAAATCAAGAGTTTTACCTGGTTCAAGAACTGATTGAAGGAGTGGTGCTGAGTCGAGAGTTGAGGGCAGGTCGGGCTGTAGAAGAACCTGAGGTCGTTGCTTTACTGCAAGATATTCTCACAACGCTAGAGTTTGTTCACCAGCAGCAGGTTATTCACCGCGACATCAAGCCTTCTAATTTGATTCGACGGAGCAGCGATCGCAAAATCGTCATGATCGACTTTGGTTCGGTCAAACAAATTAGCTTTCAGGAGTTGGGCGCAGATCTCTCTACTGTGACGATTGCGATCGGCTCATCAGGCTATATGCCTAACGAACAGATGGCTGGCAAGCCTCGCTTTAGCAGCGATGTTTATGCAGTTGGAATGGTGGGGATTCAAGCACTTACAGGTTGCTCTCCGGCTCACTTTAGGGAAGATCCCCGCACAGGTGAAGTTATTTGGCGCGAGAAAGCTCAGGTTAGCCCAGAGTTGGCAGACATCTTGGATGTAATGGTGCGCTATGACTTTCGCCAGCGCTATCAGTCGGCGGCAGAGGCACTAGACGTTCTCAAAGATTTAGTGACTCCCCATCACACTACAGTAATCTTGCCGACCGTCCGGTCGGTGAGTTTAGATGGATATCTGCTCTGGTTTGAGCGGGGAGATGAACTATTTCAGCAGCAGCGATATACCGAAGCGGTTGCCAGTTACGACAAATTCATTCAAGCAGTACCCGACGAATACCTGGTGTGGTTTAAGCGGGGTATGGCACTAGAACATTTGCATCAGTATGAAGAAGCTGCAATATCCTACGAGCAGGTCACGAAACTGCAACCTGGAGATTATCTTGCCTGGTTCAAGCGAGCCAAAGCGCTAGAACATTTGCAGCGCTATGAAGAAGCTCTAGCAGCCTATGACAGAGTAATCAAGATTCAGCCTGATAACTACTGGGCTTGGCACGATCGGGGTAGGGTTTTGGAGGATTCAGAACAGCATGAAGACGCTGTGACTGCTTACGATCGCGCTGTTCAACTGAAGCCTGACTTTCAGCTTGCGGTTGAGAGCCGCAAACGGGTTTTGAGCCAGCTTAAGCGGGTTGATCAGCTTTATCATTTGCAGCACTACGAGGAAGCAGTTGCTTCTTGCGATCGCTCTATTCGTGACCAACCAGACGATTCCCTCGTTTGGCTAATGCGAGGGATGGCGCTAGAAAATCTGCATCGCTACGAAGAAGCAATCATGTCCTATGATCGCGTGGTGCAAATCCAGCCTGATGATCACGTTGCCTGGTTTAAGCGGGGCACAGTTCTGGAATACCTTCAGCAGAATCAGCAGGCAGTGATCTCCTTTGATCGTGTGGTGCAGCTTCAACCCGATAACTACTGGGCCTGGCACGAGCGAGGCAAAATTTTGGAAACGATGCGCTGCCATGAGGAAGCGATCGCCTCCTACGACAAAGCTTTGCAGATTAAACCCGATCTTCAGTCCGCCTTGGAGGGACGTAAACGTCTGCTGGGTCAGGGGCAAGTCAAGCAACAGTTGGATCAATCAGAGCTGGAGCAGGTAAACCAATGGCAGCCCTCCCAGCTACCTCCCATAACGGGATACCCCGAAACCAGTGGAGTGCAGTGGGGGGCGATCGCCAGCGAATCTTTTGATGAGCCTAACCGATTCAGCTTTACTCCAGCTCTGACCTCCCCTAACGGCAACAATGGCTTTTGGGGGCAAACCTAAAGCAACTAATCCTGTTGCAGAAAACTATTCTGATTCTTCTGATTTTTGAGCAGGTGCTTGGAGTTGAGTTAGATCTGGCAATTCCAGCAGTTCTTTCTGGGTTTCTTTGAATTCTACAGGTAGCGATAGGGGCTGAGGTTTATCTAGCCAGCAGCTCGATACGGGCAAGGTTTGCTCCAGGTCATCCAACGGTCTAGGAATTACCATCACCGCGTGGAGTTCTCCAATTCGCTCGGCTTCGTGCATTCCGGCTTCTACGGCGATCGCCACATCTGCAACTCGACCGCGAATAATTGCAGTACATAGCCCTTCGCCAACGATTTCATAGGCCGCAAACTGCACATCCGCAGATTTAAGCATCATATCGGCAGCACCAACCATTGCCGGAAAACCTCGCGTTTCCAGCAAACCGATTGCCTGATTGCTCAGGCGATTGTGTCCCCGATTTTCTACAATTTTTGCCAAACGACTACCAATTGGCAGCACCGCATCCAGATTAGGCATAGGGCGCGGAATGATTGCCTTAGAAATGAGTTGACCGAACTGTTGAGCAGTTTCTGCACCAATCTCAACCGCGATTCGCACATCTGAAATGCCGCCTCGAACGACAGCCGTGCAGTAGCCGCTGCCAATCTTTTCGTAACCCACCAGTGTTACGCCAGACGACTTCAGCATCATGTCTGCCGTACCGACAATAGCGGGAAAGCTACGAGTTGAAACCAACCCCAAAGCTCTGTTTTTGAAGTCCTTTGGCTGTCCTATTGATCTCGCCAGGACTGACCCCCCATCCTGCACATTCATTTGTGACCTCCATTCAGGGCATATCGTGCGCTATCATTCTGGGGTTTTGCCATTGGAAGACTGGTTTTCAGGGGGTAAATCATCTAAGGAATGCCTACTAGGGAAAAGCGCAATGATCAACTGAGTCAATGCGGTTTTTCCATAGATGGGTACACTTGCAGCAGTAGCGAGAGCCGATGGTGAGTGAACCGGAGCAGTTTCAGCAGGCTGAGGAGGTGAAACCTGAGTTGATGCTGTCTCTGCGTGAGGAGGTGAAGCCTCAGCTGGTACCGATTCCGTCTGGGTTATAGAACGGCTAGGATCTCCAATTAAAGAACCAGCCTGAACGACCTGCTCAGGCTCAATGGAACTATTGAAAATAGTAACCTTAGAACCGATACAGGCATTTGCTCCTATCCTACCACTGCCAAATAGAAGGACGCTTGCCCCCAAGCTAGCGCCCTCCTCAATCTCTAAGTTTCCCTGATTAACGTGTAGGACCGTTCCCGCCCCAATGCAAACTCCTGCTGCGATAACAATCTGACTGTCCGCGTCAGCTTGAAGCAACACACCAGGAGCAATCACCGCACTGGGATGTATCGTGACGTTGCCACTTACACAAAAGTGGACATCGCTGATGGGTCGCAGGGGCGGCAAACGCATTGGAAACAAGAACCTCTAACAAATATGCAAGGTCTAAAGCAAAGCTATTTGCCAGGTCTTTGGATGATAGTTTCTGAAACTCGTCGTTTGGAAGCCGTATCGATGCCATACAGACGGACATATTCACCGCTGTGTTCAGCTAAGCAGATTTCTAAAGCGGCGATCACATCTAACGCATGAATTGTTGAAATAGCCGAACAGCTCTTCCAAGAACTCGTCTGGAAGTGACGCGCATCTGCATATTCAACGCCAACCCGATATCCCTGAGACAGCAGCTGATTGACTTGTTGCACTATGTCTGAGGCAAGGCTCCCTCCTGATGGGGCGAACGCTCCACCGTTTACACTGCTATAACCGTTTGTCGATGCAGCAGGCGGTGTGTAGGATCGACTTGGGGCAGAACCAACAGAATTACCGTTATCGCCAGGTCTTTGAACAATCAATTCTGACACCCGACGCTTAGCACGGGTGTCAATGCCAAACATACGTACATATTCACCACTATGTTCAGCCAAGCATCCTTCCAGAGCAGCGATCGCATCCGATTCACGACTTGCTTGAATCGGCGAACAAGTTTGCCAGGAACTCGTTTGGAACCGACGCGCATCTGCATGTTCGGTGCCAATGCGATAGCCCTGAGCCAAAAGCTGACTCACCCGCTGTACAACCTCAGAACTTAAGCGATTGCTTTTAGCTGACGAATAGTTCTGAGTGCCATAGCTTTGGCTGCTAGAGTTGCTGCTGGAGCTACTGGGGGTGTAATAGTTACTGCTACTGCTACTGGATGAGGCAGTTGCTACCTTATCGCCGGGCCTTTGAACAATCATCTCCGAAACTCGGCGCTTAGATTGAGTATCAATCCCGAATAGTCGGACATATTCACCGCGATGCTCAGATATACAGGCTTCTAGACCAGCAAGCACATCAGCTTGACGGTTGGACTGGATGGGAGCACAGCTTTTCCAGGAACTCGTCTGGAAGCGGCGGGCATCGGCGTGTTCCATACCGATGCGGTAACCCTGAGCCAAGAGTTGACCCACCTGCTGCACGACTTCAGAACTTAGGCGATCGCTTTGCATTTGACTTTGATTATGGCTATTACTATGGTTTTTACTCGATCCGTTTCCGTTAGCGTTGCTAGATTCATAAGTCTGCTCCAACTCAGTGCGAATTGAAGCAATACAGGCAATATTCTCAGCACACCTATAACCCGACCGAAGAGCATCATTAATCCCAACAACATGGTGGGCGAATTTAACATCAACCGACTCCACTTCGGGCAACCGGTCTGCCTGCTGTTGTGTCGTGATGATTGATCCAGAAGGAACATATCGGCCAGGTGGAATCTCTACATCTTGAATCAGCGCGTGCATCATCACGATGCAACCATCGCCAATACGAGAATTAAAGATTGTAGAGCGAAACCCAATGAAGCAGTCATCTCCTACATAAGCTGGTCCATGAATCAGCGCCATGTGGGTGATAGAAGTGTCTTTCCCAATCCAAACAGAGTAGTGTTTTTGGTCATCTCCAATAACTCGCCCCTGCTCTAGACCATGAATGACCACGCCATCTTGAATATTGGTTCCTTCGCCTACATAGAAGGGGCTGCCCTCATCCGCTCGAATAGAAGTTCCTGGAGCGATCAGCACATCGGCACCAATAGACACATCTCCAATAATGTTGGAGAAGGAATGAACGTATGCTGTCTCATGAATCCTGGGCTGAGCCAGGCTCTTTGACCAGGGAGTGGGAGGAGCAGCAGAACCATGAACGACCATGATGAATTTCTCCTGACTGAAAAGAGCGATACCGCAAGTCAACTAAAATCAGCTTGCTTAGCAAAGAAAAAAGATTGATCTGAGATTCAAGCCGTAACAGCAGAGGGAGTTGGCACTCAAAAGACTTGACCGTTGGCAAAATCTGTAAATGACTCACCCCTGGCTTATCTCGACCTCCTAAAGCTTTTGCAAGACAGTAACCGACCCTAGAAAAGCTTGTTGGGCATCGCTCAGCCTGGACTCTAAAGCAGAATTGAGAATTTAACGATCTTGATCGCGTTTGCTATAAAGGAGTCGATTGTCAACGCTGACCGTATCAATAATTCCAACTACTAAAGCATCTAGAGGACGGGTTTCGCTGCCAGGAGCCTGGCGCGCAGCACTTCCACGACTCACCAAAACCCATTCATCAATGCCTGCCCCAACACTATCAGCAGCTACCTCATACTCCGGCAAGGGTTGCCCTTCCTCGTCTAGGAACTGCAATAGTAAGAATTTGACTCCTCTGAGGCTAGGTTCTTTTTGATTACTGACAACAGTGCCACAAACTTTAGCAATCTGCATTATGAAGTTATGGACGGTTGAGAGGACGGATACCGCTGACGCTTTCCCGGAATGCCTCAACTGCTTCGGTGTAGCGGATGGGGAGGACATATTCCAGGTTTTCATGGGGACGGGCAATGATGTGAGTGGAGAGGACTTGTCCACCGTTCACTCGCTTAACGTTGTCAACCCCGGCTGCCACTGAAGCCTGCACTTCAGAAACGTCGCCTCGCACAATTACAGTGACGCGACCACTGCCAATCTTTTCGTACCCAACTAATGTAACTCTGGCAGCTTTCACCATCGCGTCTGCTGCTTCTACTACAGCGGGGAAGCCCAAAGTTTCTACCATTCCAACTGCGATCGCCATCGTATTCTCCCTTCCAAGTTTTAGTTTTTGAAAAACAAACCTTTTACAATTTAAGCGGTCTGAAACAATCCTTCAGAAGCTTAATTTAGAAGTTCAATTATGTTTAATTGAACCGCTTACCTTTGACTCTTAATTAACTTCGAAATTGCTCTACAGCCTCTGTATATCGAATTGGCAGAACATATTCAAGGTTTTCATGTGGACGGGCAATAATATGAGTAGAGAGAACCTCTCCCCCATTTACCCTCTTAACAGATTCCACGCCAGCCGCAACAGAGGCTTGCACTTCAGAAACGTCGCCTCGCACAATTACAGTGACGCGACCACTGCCAATCTTTTCGTACCCAACTAACGTAACCCTAGCAGCTTTCACCATCGCATCTGCTGCTTCTACCACAGCAGGAAAGCCCTTCGTCTCAATCATTCCAACAGCAATTGGCATTAGTCATCTCCCGCAAAGAAGAATTTGTTAATAAATACAGTTCTTAACTGAAAATTTGGACGGAGAGCCCGATTTAATTTTCAGAAAAGCACCTTTAGAGTTCCCAAGCTTAAGAATACAGGGGATGTCTTTACTTTGACAATATAAAGCAGAATGATTATCTTTAATAAAAAATATAATCCCGACTTATCTTGTAAGCACAATTGTTGAACAATTGCAAGGAATCTAATTCAAAGGAGTCAGAAAATAGCTGAACTCCACCTCTTGTATTCTTCAAGTGAAAGTATCAAGCAGCAAGTGGAAAGGTTCTAGACTGAATTAAAAGGCTTATTTATGAGATTTTATAATACCACCGATAAGTACAGGCTTATTCAGATGGATTTCACTCCTCAACATTAGGTTGAAAAGCTCAACACTAATTCAAACCACTTATAGAATTGCAATGTTGTGAGTTTTTTGTCATATTTCGGTTGAGTCCCAAAGGTGCTACGCTCTTTACTAGGAGCAAGGTCTGTAGACGTTGAGCCTAAATACATGTGGGTTGAGGAAAGCTTTGTTTTTCCTTTACGACCGAACATTTGGTGAAAACTACTTACAAAAATCCTTTGTTGCAGTTTTGTCACAATTATTATTCTGACTTAAACGAGTCTTTTAGATTTGCGGTCTGGAGCGATCGCACTTAGCTTCGGGCACAAGCTCTAAAATTTACTTAGCTCATTTAGACCCTAGCGCTTTAATTTAAGGACGATCGTGATGTCTCAGTTCCTGATCCAGACAAGCTGGTGGGTACCTGGGTACGGTCTTATCGGTGCCCTGTTGACATTGCCCTGGTCAGCAGGACTGGTTCATCGTACAGGTCCTCGCCCTGCAGCCTATTTCAACCTGTTAATGACGGCGTTGGCCCTGATCCACAGCGGGGCGTTACTTCAAGCCGTTTGGAATCAGCCGCCTCAGCGTCTCCTGATTCCTTGGCTCAAAATCCTGGATCTGGATTTGTCTTTCACTTTAGAGATCTCTGTGATCAGCGTTGGTGCTGCTATCGTCATCACAGCGTTGAGCTTCTTAGCACAGTTTTTTGCTCTGGGGTATTTGGAGAAAGATTGGGCTTTAGGTCGCTTTTATGCACTGATGGGTTTTTTTGAGGCAGCTATGAGCGGCATCGTATTGAGCGACTCGCTGTTTCTCAGTTACGCGCTGCTGGAGATGTTAACGTTATCGACCTACTTATTGGTTGGTTTCTGGTACGCTCAACCCCTGGTTGTGACAGCTGCTCGCGATGCGTTCTTGACTAAACGAGTGGGAGACTTGCTGCTGCTCATGGGTGTGTTGGTCGTGTTTACACTTGCCGGAAGCTTGAACTTTTCGGATTTAGAAACGTGGGCTCAAACCGCGAATTTAGCACCCTTGACTGCAACCCTGCTTGGTTTGGCTTTGATTGCCGGTCCGACTGGTAAATGTGCCCAATTTCCATTAAATCTGTGGCTCGATGAGGCGATGGAAGGACCTAATCCGGCATCGATTCTGCGGAATTCAGTCGTCGTTGCCTGCGGGGCCTTTGTGCTGATCAAACTTCAGCCTATTCTGGCAATCTCTCCGATTGCCCTGACTGCGCTAATGATTTTAGGCACAATGACGGCAATAGGAGCTTCTCTGGTAGCAATCGCCCAGATTGACATCAAGCGGGCTCTATCTCATACGACGAGTGCTTACCTGGGGCTAGTGTTTTTGGCGGTGGGAATGCAGCAGACTGATCTAGCGCTGCTGTTTTTGTTTACCCACGCGATCGGCAAAGCACTGCTGTTCATGAGCATCGGCTCTGTAATTCTGACCACCAACACTCAAGATTTAACTGAGATGGGAGGGCTTGCTGGTCGAATGCCTGCTACCACGAGCAGCTTTGTGGTGGGAACGTTCGCCTCCATTGGGTTACTGCCTCTAGGCAGCCTTTGGTCAATGCTGGAATGGGGGGATAGCTTTTGGAGTTCTCCCTGGTTAGTTGGGGTACTGCTGCTGGTCAATGGATTAACAGCCTTTAACCTGACCCGCGTGTTTGGTTTGGCATTCTGGGGTGAACCGCAAATTAAAACGCGACGGACTCCTGAAGTGCCTTGGACAATGGCTGTACCAATGGTGTCGTTAGTCATCATCGCGCTGTTGGTACCTGTGATGCTGCTTCAGTGGCATTTGCTGCCTGCTCTGGAAAACATCAATCTTCTGCTGGTGCTTCTCTTAATTTCATCGGGTATCGTGGGCTGTGGGTTAGGAGGATTCATTTATCTCAATTCGGGTTGGGCAAAGCCTGTCAATCTAGTTGGAAAGCCGATCAGAGATACCCTGGCTTACGACTTTTGGATAGAAAAAGCTTATCGCTTAAGCGTTGTTTTAGGAGTTGTTCAGGGGTCAAGACTGACTGCTTGGCTTGACCGCTATGTAGTAGATGGCATGGTTAACCTGGTTGGGGTGGTTTCTTTGTTTACGGGCGAAAGCTTGAAGTACACCATTTCTGGGCAGTCGCGTAACTATCTGCTAACCGTTTTTGTGGGAGTGATACTCACCTTCATAGCGCTGGTTTGGTCTTTTCACTTTCCTTATTCCATTGCCCAAAGTTTATTTGGACATTAGGTTAGGAGAGTTAATTGACGAGAGGCTGGTCATCTTGGCGTTGAATTGTCTAGGTTGAGCTAGATGCAGGGGTTTAAGGAGTAGCTTGTACGATGTTGAGTACCTTGATTTGGGCACCCGTTTTGGGAGCTACTGTAATTGCCTTTTTACCTCAGTTTTCCAATTCTGAGCGGGCCCGTCAGGCTGCTCTGGCGATCGCCATCTTTACTTTAGGATGGACTGTTTTTCTCATTACTCAATTTGATATCAGCAATGCAGGCTTGCAGCTTCAAGAGACGCTCCCCTGGGTTGAGCCGTTAGGGTTAACTTACCGCTTGGGAGTGGACGGGCTGTCCCTTCCGCTGGTCGTGATGAATAGCTTCCTGGTCGTGATAGCTATTTATAGTAGCGATCCAAAAATTAACCGTCCCCGACTTTACTATGCCCTCTTCCTATTGCTGGGGTCCGCCGTAGCAGGTGCATTTCTAGCTCAAAATTTGCTGCTATTTTTCCTGTTTTATGAGCTGGAGTTGATTCCTCTGTACCTGCTCATCGCCATCTGGGGTGGTGCAAGACGGGGATATGCAGCGACTAAGTTTTTAATTTACACCGCGACCTCTGGCATTTTGATTTTGGCTGCGTTCTTTGGGCTGACTCTGCTCACAGGCGTATCCACGTTTGACTATGCGGCTTTACAATCCCAAGCTTTGCCGCTAGGAACGCAAATCATTCTGTTAGTGACGCTGCTGGTCGGTTTTGGCATCAAGATTCCGCTAGTGCCGCTGCACACCTGGCTGCCCGATGCTCACGTTGAAGCTTCTACCCCAACATCAGTTCTTTTGGCAGGTATGCTGCTGAAATTGGGCACCTATGGGTTGCTGCGTTTTGGCTTAGGGCTGTTTCCTGAGGCTTGGCGAGTTTTGGCTCCCTGGTTAGCAGCGATCGCTGTCGTCAACGTTCTCTACGGCTCTTTTGTCGCGATCGCCCAAACCGACATGAAGAAAATTGTGGCCTATAGCTCGGTGGGTCACATGGGATTCGTGATTCTAGCCAGTGCCGCTGCCACGCCTTTGAGCATTTTGGCGGCAGTTGGGCAGATGGTTAGTCACGGGTTAATTTCAGCCCTTTTATTTCTGCTGGTTGGTGTGGTTTATTCCAAAACGGGAACTCGTGATGTCACCGTCTTGCGGGGACTGTTAAACCCAGAGCGCGGTTTGCCCCTAATCGGTAGTCTGATGATTGCAGGCGTAATGGCAAGTGGGGGGATTCCCGGGATGGTTGGGTTTGTCGCCGAATTTGTTGTTTATCGCAGCAGTTTTTCGGTCTTCCCAGTACAGACTTTGCTTTGCGTGCTAGGAACAGGACTAACAGCGGTTTACTTCTTGAACCTGGTAAACCGAGCCTTTTTTGGTAGACTGCCTGAGAATTTAGCAAACTTACCTCGTGTTTACTGGCGCGATCGCTTACCGTCAGTTGTGATGACAGTCTTAATCATCTTCTTGGGGTTGCAGCCGAGCTGGTTATATCGCTGGAGTGAAGGAACCTCTGCAGCTCTGGGTAGGCTGACACCAAGCCCCGCCATCAGTCACATGGCTCCATTACCCCTGATTGAAACTGTAGCTGTCAACCCACCTGAAATTGAACTAGTCTCCACACCTGCCTTTGAAAACTTTCAGCATTCAGCTTTATCCTTAGAGTAGAAATAAACTTCACCAATCTTTCCTGCCCCCAGTTGATTCGAAGATTGGCACTTAAACTGCGATCGCCCAATAGCTTTTTAAGAGAATAGCTTTTTAAGAGAAACCTAATGGTAAGTCTGACTCAGCAACCTTCTACCCACCCCCTAGCAGACATGATTCATTGTCTGGAATCAGGAGGGGCTCTATTACCTGACTCCCCCGACAATGTCTTAGAGGTAGTCGGCGTGTTGAAAAGCTACGGAGTTGTGTTGGACGCTTATTCGCGTAATTTAATCTACATCGCCGAGCAACAGTTTCTCGTTTTATTTCCTGCCTTTAAGTATTTTGATGGCGAAGTTTCGCTCAAAAAGCTGCTGCGACACTGGTGGCACGATCGGATCAACTACGAATATGCAGAATACTGCATGAAAGGGATGCTGTGGCACGGTGGCGGCGGATTGGATGACTACCTGGATTCTGCTGAGTTTAGTCGACGAACTGAGGCAGCGATTCAAGCCAAAGTTGGTGGCACTCCAATGCAGTTGCTACATAAGCTATTTTCTAACTTTTTGCCAGAGCAAGTGCGGCAACTAGCTTATTACAGTGGTCTGGGACAGTTTTGGCGAGTGATGAGCGACATGTTCATAGACCTGTCTGATCTCTATGACCAGGGAGAAGTTCAGACGATCGCCGATGTCGTAGCTCACATTCGTGATGCTTTAGTTGAGGCAGCTGCGCTGCCCATCACCTATGCCGTCACAATCAAGGGGCAAACTTACGAGATCATTCCCAAATCGGTCGGGTTAACTTTTCTGGCGGATACAGCTCTCCCCTACGTCGAGGCTGTCTTTTTCCGATCGTTTCCCTTCTTTGGCACTGTCTCCTACAATGCCCAAGCCCACCAAATTTCAGAAAAGCCGGGTGACTTCAGCTATGGAGCACTATTTGCTGACCCTTTACCCATAGGTAGCGCTGGCATTCCACCGACCTTGCTGATGCAAGACATGCGGCACTACTTGCCTGGCTATCTGCATGATTTTTACATGCAGGGGTTGCGCGGGGAAGATGACCTGCGAGTCAAAATTTGCATCAGCTTCCAAAAATCGATGTTTTGTGTCACCACTGCAACCGTTTTAGGGCTGATGCCACACCCGCTTGACACAACTGACCCAGTGCAGCGTCAGGAAAACCGAACTCATCTAGAGAATTGGATGGATCGCCTTCTAACCTCTCGCTTAGCTGATGTCCAGAGCGAATAAAGTTGGGCAAGCGCTACTGAGCAGAGCGAGCCGATATAGCTTCTGGGGATGGTTCCATTTGCCCTGATGCTGCTAAAGCAGATATTGAGGGCTGTTCTGGAATGGACTTCACCATCGGCACGGGCATGTGTTTCATCTCCCAGGCTTTCAGCAAAATTAGATATTCATAAAACGCTTGGAGTGTACACCAAGCAAGACCTGATCGCCCATCCAGGAAGCCACCCAAAAAAATATA
Organism: Oculatella sp. FACHB-28; assembly: GCF_014696015.1. Taxonomy (NCBI): domain Bacteria; kingdom Bacillati; phylum Cyanobacteriota; class Cyanophyceae; order Oculatellales; family Oculatellaceae; genus Oculatella; species Oculatella sp. FACHB-28. Next base: position 95,649 of record NZ_JACJPJ010000085.1, read on the forward strand.
CATGTACACAAAGCGAACCAGCGGACGGAACGGAACACGCAAAGACAAATCTTTTAGTGCTCGACGACGCTCGACTTCTGAAGCTCCAAATAATAGCTTCTGCCAATCAACTTTTCCCTGCTCAAGCTGATGCAGCGTCTCAGCTGCTTCATCGGTGGAGTAGCGGTTGTGCTTGTCAATCCAGCGGCTCAAGCCTTTGCTACACGTATAGTGAGGGTAGGTTTCTCGTAAGAATCCTGTAGAACCTTCAGAAACTTCACGCTCGGTGTGCCCATAGTCAGCAAACCACACTTTGCCGTGTCGTAGTAGCCGAAGCTGATAGCGCGGATATTGAGTGCTGCGACGAATCCACTTGCCCAGGAAGATAACTCGTTCAGCCACGTAATAGCCAACGTGTTTGTCACTCTGGATTACCTGCAAACATTCCTGAAACAGTCCCGGAGTCATTCGTTCATCGGCTTCCAGAATGTATACCCAATCGTGCTTGGGGGGAAGCGATTCCAGCATCCAGGTTCGCTGTTTGCCATGACTTTCAAAGGTGTGCTGTACGACTCTTACGGGGTAGCGGTTAGCGATTTCAACGGTGCGATCGCTACTGTAAGAATCAACAACAATTACGTCGTCCGAAAGTAGAGCCGACTCAATACAGTCAGCAATATCAATCTCTTCGTTGTGAGTGAGGATGTAGATCGTAAACATAGTGTCTAACGGTTCAAGCTGAAACGGACGTCAGGCAGAACACACCCCACTTCTGGCAAAATTGGGTAGAAAATTGGCAGAGAGTCAAATTCAGCCTGCTCGATTAGGTTGCCCTAATGCCCTTAAGCCTGACCAGCCAATAATGATGTAGCCAATCGCCAACAGCAAACTGCTGATGCCAATTCGCAATCCTGACTTGAGGGCTTCAGTCCTAGCGGTGCGAAGGGCATCTTCTCGGCGAGTACCAATCTCAGTCTCAAATTGAGTTCGCAGTTCACCAACTCGCTGCTCGATGTACTGGTCTAAAGCTGCTGGATCATCCCTAAACTGCCGCAATAGCTCCGCCTGCTGCTCAGGAACCTGCCCAGAGGCGATCGCCTGCTCCAGCAAATCTTCATTCTCTAGAAGCTGAACAATCTGCTGACGCTGCTGCTGCACCTCAGCATTGAGCCGAGTGCCCAGTTCAGTCTGCGCTTGGTCAGCTTCCTGAGCGATCTGTGCGAGCGATTGCTGACTGTCAATGCGAACATTGTTAAGGTGCAGAGGAAAGATGAGTAGATACAGTAGCCCTAGAAGGCAAGACAGCACCAGTGCCCAAAATTGAAGCGATTGCCAGCTTTTTTGTTTTTGAGGAGCGGTACCCAGATCACTGCCGACCCAAGAGCCAGTCAATAGCAGCGCGATGCCAATCATGGGAATGATTCCCCGATCTACTACTTGCGTCGTGAAACTCAGAAGCCACTGAGTACTGCCATCTCCGCTGAAGTTGTAGGGCATTGGCAGAATGATCATGTCTAGCAGGGAAGCTAGAATCATGACTACACCGACGGTTTTCAGTGCTAAAGAAACGAGTGGCGAGAGTTGGCGGCGATTAATCGCTTTGGGTGAACTCATAATAAATTTACGTTGCTGTCCGTTTCAAATTTAAGCGGGATAGTACCCAGCTTAGGATACCAACCAAAGGGGCACTACAGACCACGCTAATCTTGAAGGCAGGGAGTTGGGCTAAGGAATGCTTACGAGTTCACCAGACCTGTCGTAGCCGGACAAAGTCCTTCAACTTGAAAGGTATCTAACTTCTAATATGCCCCCAGAAAATCCTGCCTTAAACATCATGTTCCTCAGTTGACACCTGAAAACCGGAGAGGTAAATGCAATATCTTTCAGCAAGGATGACTAATTCCCAATTAGCTCCTGCTAGAGATGTGACAAAGGCTTGGTAGGGGCACAACACACTGCCTTTAGCCTTCACGCTGTTTGCCTAATAGGTTGCAGAAATCACTACAAAAGCAGGTGAATAGTAAAGATCCTGGCAAAAAAATTGGCATTTTGCACCACTCCGATACAAAATATACGGAAAAAATACATTTTCGGATGTGACAGCTTGAGCAAAATCTGGCGCAGGTCGGGTACGAAACTAGTTTGGGAAAAGGTAGTGAACAACAACTGGAGTCGCGAGTCCCTTTAACAGTTGGTCTCGACGCTGCCAGGTGCAGCTTTGTAAAACCTTTTCAACGCTCGTGTCTTGCATCAGAGCTTCTGTAACGGCAATGTTGTTGCCCTGATTAGTTGCTTGAACTCTAGCCGCCGTATTGACTGTAATACCGAAGTAATCTGGGCGATCGTTGAGAGTGACGCTAATGCAGGGTCCAACATCGATACCGATTTTAAGGATGAGCTGATCTTCTGAGGGTAAAGAGAGTTGCTGGTTGAGGAGGACAATTTGTTGGTGCATAGCGATCGCTGCCCTTAATGCATCAACAGGCGTAGTGAACGCCCCCATGACCGCATCACCGATAGTTTTTACAACAACCCCATTGTGCTCGTTTACAAGCTGAAATAGCAGATCAAAGTGTTTCCGCACCAGATCATAGGCTCTAGAGTCACCCCGACGAGAATAGAGCGCCGTTGAACCTGCTAAATCTGTAAACAGAATTGCTACCCGTCGAATCAGCAAACTTTCGTTGGGCGGGATGGTTTCGCGGGGAAACAAATCGCGAAACGCCTGTAAGGTCAACATTCGGTGCCCAGAAACAACTCCATAGCGACGATCCATCCGAGTTCGAAATTCTGGATCATCGGCTTCGGGTTCCAGTTTGCGGAGCCGTTCGTCGATGCTAAAGGTGACACGAACCTGCTCATCAGCATCAGTCTTGTGAACGTGGTTGCACGCAGGGCAGGTATGAAGCGATCGCAAATCACTGAGATGCTTGGGGCGAAAATCGAGTCCATGACAGGCAGGGCATTCAATTTCCCAGTTGAGTGTAACGATTCCTTCCTTGAGGGCAATGACCAAGATCTGCAGCATTTCCCGTTCAGGGAGTCGCAGATGGGTTGCCAACAGGCGAGGATTTGCTCGATACAGCTCGCGTCCAGGCTGCTCATCCAGGAGATGAGCCAATTTTTCTTGAATTGCCGGATCAACGGCGTAGCTATCCAGAACTGCAACCGCTTTAGCAATAACTTGTTTGCGTACTTTGTGAAGCTTTAGCACTGCCCATTTAATCTCCGTTGGAAGGGATTTTGGTAGTGCGCCCTGATCGAACTCCGTGAAGATGCTTAGAGAAATACTGAGATGCTTTTTATTCTACTGGGCACTGCGGGTTGGTGAAATGAGCGAGTAGCGCTTTGTGACAGGTTGAGACAGAGCGGCTCTCAGTAGACAAACTCCTGTTAGGTTAGGGCTATGGCTGTTGGAAGTGTAGGTAATCTCAAACTTACATCTGTAACACGAGTAGGCTGTGCTAGTTTAGCTGTAATTTTTGGAAAGAAAAACTTGTTTCGGCTAGCAAGCCGGTCAGGGCGCATTCTAAAACTGATTGAAAGGGTTAAATTCTGATGAGTAGAAAGGTAGAAGTTCTGCCTGACCGAAGCGCAATTGTGCAGCGATCGCTTGAGCTCGTTCTAGCTAGTCTGCAAAACGCTTTAGCAGAGCGAGGTCAGTTCACGATTGCCCTAGCAGGTGGCAGTACGCCAAAACCTCTATATGAGGCGATCGCCAGCCAAGACCTGCCCTGGGACAAAATTCATGTGTTTTGGGGTGACGAACGGTATGTTCCTGCTGACCATCCCGACAGCAATGAGGGCATGGCTCGTCATGCTTGGTTAGATCAGGTAGCAATTCCTCCTGCCAATATTCATCCCATCCCAACCGATGAAGCTGACCCTGCGATCGCTGCCCAAAAGCACGAACGCCAGCTTCAGGAATTTTTTCAACTCGGAGCAGGAGAGTTTCCGGCACTGGATGTGGTGCTGTTAGGAATTGGAGACGACGGGCATACCGCTTCTTTGTTTCCTCATACTGAAGCATTAACTGTGCGCGATCGCCTGATCACCGTTGGGAATAAGGACGGACAACCGCGCATCACTTTTACCTCCCCTCTGATTAATCAAGCGCGTACCATCATTTTTTTGGTAACGGGTGCTAACAAACAGAATGCGCTAGCGCATATTCTGACTGAAACTGGAGACGAAACAACCTATCCGGCTCGGCTAATCCAACCACAAGGGCAACTTTGGTGGCTACTTGATCAGGCAGCAGGCGAGAATCTTGACCCATCCCTGTTTGCCTCGAAATAGAACTTTTTGATTTGATCAGTAGGTTTTTGCCAAAGCGACTCAGAAAGCGACAAAATGGGAATCTGGGGTAGCGTAGGCAAACTTAATTGCTCCTATCAGTTCAATTAAATTTATCGATGAACTTGTAGAGTAAAGTTGAAAATTCCCTGTTTAGAAGCTGGCACTCCTTTAATAATGTCAATAGAGCGAGAAATGGCATGATTGTCTGTCCTAATTGCAATCACCAAAACCCGGACGGGGCTGTTCAGTGTGAGGCCTGCTATACGCCTCTGCCAATGATGATGAATTGCCCTAATTGCAGTTCGACCGTACAGGCAGACGCCAGCTTTTGTGGGCAATGTGGCTTTAATCTTCGAACAGCTGGGGTCAAAGAGGCCGGAGCTGTAGAGCCACCTCCGACCGTAGCCCCTAGTTTTGAAATTCCTGATTTGCTGCCCGCAGAGCCATTAGTGGAGCCAGAGCCACTGATGGCAAGTGTGTCCCATGCTGAGCCCGAGGTCGGTTCAGGCGTTCATTCTCCTGATCCAGTCTCTCCTGCCCCTGTCTCTGAGGGGCAGAATGTTGCTCATTCAGCACCGCCGCCACCGCCACCACCGCCACTGCCAGATCCTTCAGCTGACTTCAAGACCCAGCTTCAAATTCAGTCGGCGCGTTTGCTACATGTGCAGACAAATGCAACGATTGAACTGCCTCAAAATCTATCAGTGATTCATTTGGGTAAACCAAACGATCGAATTCCCCCTGATGTGGATGTCTCCGGATTTCCGAATTCTGAAATTGTTTCTAGAATTCATGCAGATATCCGGGTCGAAGGAGGGATTTACTACATTGAAGATGTGGGTAGTTCAAATGGAACCTACATTAATAATGCCCCACTGCCTATTGGCAATCGCCATCGATTGCGCTCGGGCGATCGCATTGCTCTAGGAAAGGGCGATCGCGTTACCTTTTTGTTTCAGATTGCTTGATCCAAACTGAAATATTGGTTATGAATAGTCGAATAATTTGTCATTGATCAAGGCAACTCTTAGTCAAAAACTCTTTGCTTTGGTTTTGAGCAAAGCAGCGTAGCATAATAGAAAGTTTCAAATTGGAAGCTTAGCGTTCCCCCCGTTTATTCCAGCCCTTCTCAGACTCCAAGTTGCCAGTGTGATTACTCTTTCTCTTTTACATCCACTTAAGCAAATCCCAGTTCAGGTTTGGACTTTTGAGAATGAGTCTGTGATTCGTATTGGTCGCTCGACCGACAATCATGTGATCCTCTATAGCGCAGTGGTGTCTCGCCATCATGTGGAATTGCGTAGGGTTGGGGCAAACTGGGAAATTCTAAACCTGGGCACAAACGGCACCTACTTAGACGGCAAACGCATTACTCAAGTACCGATTTTGGATGGAGCGGTGATGCGTCTGGCGCGGTCAGGACCCAATATTCAGATTCGGATTGGGACTGAGGCAAACAAAGATCTGCCTAACACCATGACTGGCGATCGCACAATCAGCCAGCGCACAGACTACGCCTTTTCGGATACCGAAATCACAGGACGCAGCGGGGAGCCTCCATCGGAGTTTGGAGATACCGAAAGCAGCATCGAAACCCCAAAGAAAACCGTGTCGTCCGTCGGAATGATCCCAGTACCGCCCCATCTGCAAATTTCATCGGAACCTAGCAGCGATATTTCGGGAACGATTCCTAAACCCCCAAATTCTTTTGGAAAAGCCATTGCCAGCAATGCACTCAGCGGACTAGATAGCATGGACACGTCTGAGTCAGACTGTACTCATCAGCGGGGGGGTGGTCTGTTTTGCGTTGATTGCGGACAACCGCTGCAAGTGCTGCAAACCCTTGGAGACTATCAGCTTGTCAAAGTATTGGGTGAGGGTGAAATCGGCATTACCTACCTCGTCTGGCGAAATGGTCAAAATCTGGCGCTAAAGACGCTGAACCCAGACTGGATTGATAACCCCCAGGCGCAAGCTGCGCTGGAGTGCGAGGCAGAGATTTTGCGGCAGATCAACCATCCCCAAATTCCCCGATTGGTTGATTTTTTTGCGATCGCCCAATGTCCCTACCTAGTAATGGAAATGATGATTGGCAATACAGTCGCTCAACAGGTGATGGCAGAAGGCCCAATTCAGTTCCATCAGGCAATCGATTGGATTTTAGAAATCTGTGGACTGTTGGATTACTTGCACGCATTTACACCGCCAATCTTACATCGCGGAATTAGACCGACAAGCTTGATTTACCAGAGCGCTCCGTTTGCCGCAGGAGAAATGGCTCTGGTTGATTTTGGGGCAACCAAAGCTGTAGTTTTAGGACAAGAAAACCCCGCCGGATCTACGGGTTATTCTGCCCCTGAGCAGCTAGACATTAATGCGACTCCTGCAGTTGACCTGTATGCTTTGGGTCCCATGCTGGCATTTTTGCTAACGGGTCAAAATCCAATCTCGTTTTATGGCGATCGCGGTGAAGGATACCGATTTTGTGCAGAGTCAGTGCCCAATGTGCCTCCTGCAATTCGTGCCGTAATGCAGAAAGTCACTAATCCTGATCCTGAACAACGCTTCGATTCGGCAAGTTTATTCGCTGACGCGCTTCGGCAAGCCGCTCACCAACAGGACTAACTCCCTCGAATTGTGGAACACTCCTTGAAGCCGGTTGCGCTAAATTACCTCTAAGCCAGAGCGAAAAAATAGAGAGCAATAGAGACAGAACTATGGCGCGAGGAGATCAAATCTACGTGATGCGTCCGTTTCTTGGACAAGACGGGGTCTACGAGCATCACGGCATCGACTGTGGCGACGGTACGGTGATTCACTATCGCAAGGTTGGGGAAGCGACAATTAGCCGGACTTCTGTAGAATCTTTTGCAGCGGGCAATCCCATTTTTGTGAAGCACCAGCCCAGATCTTATATTCCTGACATTGTCATGCAGCGGGCCGAGAGTCGTCTGGGAGAGCAGCAGTATAACCTGGTTTCAAATAACTGTGAGCATTTTGCTAACTGGTGCAAGACTGGAGTGAGCGAAAGCCAGCAGCTTAACAACTTTGGCTTGGGCATTGGCGGTGTGGGAGCAACAGCAGCACGGGGATTGATTCAAGAGGCTGCAACGGAGTCTGATCCGATTCAATCGATTTACCTGTCAGATCGTGCGCTGCGAAATATTGCGATCGCCAAAGCTCAGCTTCAGCCACAATATGACCGGACTCAAGCGGATGTAGAGACTTGGCATCGGGTTGCCCAACTTGCCCTGAAGCAAGGCAAACCAGAGCCAATCGTTCGGGCGGCTCTAGAGCGAAAGGTTGCCGCAAAGCGACGAGCCGCAGACTTTAAAGCACAACTTGATCAGCTGAGTGTAATGGAAGCAGATTTGCTGCGAAATCAGTTAGTTTTGCAGCAGCGAATGGTAGCTCCTTCAGTGTAGTTTTCACTTCTACGGGCTGGAAATGAGCGAGTTCGCCTCCCGTGCAGACAGGGTTTTGTTGTAGATATCTGCACCCGGTTCTTGAATGCGGCTGTTATGTAATGAACCTGTATCTACTGGAGCAAAACCGATCGCTTCGATCAGCTTGGAAACGGTCTGTTTTGCTTCAGCATCATCTCCAGCAATGAAGATAGCTCGTCGTTCTTCTAGAGGCTTGGTCGGATCTCCTTGCTCTCGTAAATGAACCCAATAAATCGTATTGAATGCCTTGATGACTTTTACGTCAGGCAAGCGACTGGCAATGAATTCGCTATGAGTTAGCCCTTGCAGGTCGATTGTGCCATCGCGCTCGGGATAATAATTGCCTGCATTCACCAAGATTTTGCCTTTGAGCGCTTCTGCTGGCAAATCAGCATAACGACCAAATGGAATTGCCTCAATCACGATTTCTCCAAACTCAGCGGCTTCTGTCACAGTTGCAGCGTGGGCGTTAGGGCCGAGTTGTATCACCAGTTCTTGCAAAGATTCTGGGCCTCTGGAATTGCTGATAGCGATCGCGTGACCTGCACGAGTCAGCAGTTCGGCTAAGGTCGCGCCGATGTTTCCTGCACCAATGATGCCAATGTTCATAACATGCTCCAATCGTTATTTTGTTTCCCCACTCTTTAGGGATATGCATTATCAAGCAGCGTCCAACCACAGAGCCAGGTTTCGTATGTAAGTGTGAATATCTTCAAGTGCCTGTGGGTTTTGAGCAATGCCGTCTCCAACAGGTTCAGACACAAAACTAGGACATCCAAAGTTTGTATCCCAGTTGTAGTCACAGAAGTGGTGAAAGGTGGACTCAGCCACCGCCCGTCCCAATTTGTGCCCTGAAGAATCTACTGCTTGTTCAAAGATCACTGCCAGAGTAAATGGACGTCCGCTAATTTTGCTGGTGCCTGTGGCGATCGCCCTAATGCCAGAATCCCCATTCAGTGGAACACCCACTGCGCCCTCATGGGGATGAGCGGGTAAATATTGAAGGGCTTCTCCTGTAGGACGCAGCAAAAGCCCATGCAGCGGTTCCGTTGGCTGGATCACCTGATAGTCTCCATTTCGCCCGGAATGATAATTTGGCCAACTGATTTCTTGAGTTTCCTAGTCATCTCGCTGCTGCCGATCCAGTTCCGGTTCCGGGTTTTGGCTGTGAAAGAAATGCGCGGAAGCCAGCGGGTGGCAAGCTCCGCTAAGTTTGCCCAGTGAAGACCCCAAATCTTGGTGATCACGAGTAGTCAGGATTGCTCCGCCTCGTTGCCGAAACCGCTGAATTCCTTCGCAATCTGCTGCGCTTAAGCCATCTCCCACATCCACAGCAAATAGCCAAAGCTGACTAAAATTTGACTGATCGAGGTTACTTAACACTGGATCGTTGCCCTGCTGATCGGTTTGTCGATCTCGTGCTGTCACTTCAAAGAGAGGTTTTCCATCCGCGTCAGTGAGAGAGGCGAGGTAATCCTGCAATAGAGAGAATCGCGCGATTGCCCAATCGTCAGGGTGAGTTTGAATCGTCGTTTGTAGCAGGATGTGACTAACCATAAGGAGATCTCTTCTCAAGCAAAATACAACTACAGAAATCCTATTTGCTCTAAGGTTATATGTTTGCGTAACCTTTTAGATTTGAGATCCTGCACCCATAATGTTAAGCCTCGTTATTTGAGAATCAACGGCGTTAGAACAGGAGCCATTAACATTTCAAATTCCAGGTTGGTCGCACTCACGACGTTTTCGACAATTTTGCCGTCCCGTAGCCGCATCACATGAGTTTCGATAAACGTGATATTTCGATTGGTTGCGGCCACACCAAAGAATTCTTTCGCATGGGTTTGCACTGACCGAAACCGAACAACGACGCGATCGCCTGCTGCAAAATATCTTCGACAATCATCTCTAAACCCGGAACGGGTGGAAATGCATCAAAAAAGGTACTGAAAATCTGCTTGTATTGCTCACGTCCGTCGATTGGGCCATCGGGCTTTAATCCGGTAATCGCTTGCACATCGTCATCTAAAACATCTGCGCAACTGTCATATCGCCCCTACCCAAAAACTGTTCTACAAAGATACGGGCAGTTGCCAGATTCTGTTCTTCCGTTGGAGTCATGGTTAATTTTTCTTGCCGTCGTTGCGTTGTGTTTTGATTCCAGGATGAATTACCAAGGAAGCGCGATTGCCCCTCCAAATTTCCGCATCTCTGCAAAAAACTTACCCTGTGCGCCACCTTCTGGCAGAGTTGCTAAATATGCAGCGGTTTCGGCTCCTTCATCAGCAGTAAACGGCGCGTTAGAACCGCCCATGTCAGTTTGCATCCAGCCAGGAGAGTAAGCGTTGACCAAAATATTAGTGCCCTGCAGCTCCTTTGCTAGGATTGCCGTCAGTCCATTCAGCCCTATCTTAGAAAGGCGGTATGAAGGAGCCAATGGATAGTAATCACTCCCCATTAACGTGAAAGAAGCCATCTCCGTAGAGACGTTGACAATCCGCCCATAGTTCTGTGCTTTCATTAGCGGCAACAGGGCTTGAACAATTCGAGCAACCGCCAACACGTTTGTTTCAAAGGTTGAGCGCATGATTTCTAACTGAGTAGTGAGCAGGCTAGCTTCTTCTGGCTGCGCTGTTGGGTTAACTCCCGCATTGTTGATTAGAATGTCGGCTCTGCCGTGAGCCTGCTGCAACCAAGTTGTGAACTGCTGCACACTCGCCTCGCTTGTTACATCCAGGGGGTGGAAATCGACCTGAATGTTTTCCTGAGCTAGCCGCTGTTGAGCAGCACGACCGTCTTGCTCTTTACGACTGGTCAGAATGACTTGAATTTCCTTTTGAGCTAGTTGACGGGCGATCGCATATCCCAGCCCTTTATGACTACCTGTCACTACTGCAACTCTCTGCGCCATAGTCATCCAATGCTAGTTAAGTTTGCTCTGTCGTTACCGTAACAACCCTTAAACTAGTGAGCAAGATGATTTTTTAGATAAATAGTATTAATGAAATCAATAAATCTGGCAGCGATTGATCTAAACCTGCTAGTTGCCTTTGAAGCCCTGCTGGAGCATCGCAGCGTGACCAAAGCTGCCGAGCAGCTTCAAGTAGGACAACCTGCAATGAGTGCGTCGCTCAATCGGTTGCGAATTTTATTTGAAGATGAGCTGTTTGTGCGGTTGGGGCGACAGATGCAGCCAACACTCAAAGCGCAGGCGATCGCCCCCAGTATTTTGGCAGCGCTGCAGCAGATTCGCCAAACTGTCACTGCAAGTTAAGCATTTGAGCCAGCCAATAGCGCTCGCACCTTCGCCATTGGCAGTTCAGATTACACCAGTTTGGTTTTGGTGCCGCCGCTGCTAGAGTTTGTCCGTAAAACTGCACCATCCATCAACTTTCACATGATTGGTTATGAAAAAGATGACTTGGGTGAGTTGTTAGAACAAGGGGCGATCGAAGTTGCGTTAGGAGTTTTTCCAAACCCACCTCGGCAAACCGACTGGGAGCCTATTTTTACAGAACGATTTGTCGGCATTGCCCGTCTGGGGCACCCCGATATAAAGCATGGAACAATGAATTTAGAAACCTTTGCGTCTCTATCTCACGCACTGACTACGCTGCGGCGAGACAGCATCGGTGCAATTGACCATGCGCTGAATGAGCAGAACTTAGCGCGTCGAATTGCTTTAACGACTCCCCACATGTTGATTTTGCCGTGTGCGCTCGCATCCAGTGATTTAGTTGCCGCAGTTCCCCATCGTCTTGCTCTTCAAATGGCAAGTATTTACCACTTGAGGCTGTTTGAACTTCCAGTCAAAACAAAGCCCTGGAAAGTTTCGATGGTGTGGAGCAAATTGAGCGATCGGGATGAGGCAGTCTGTTGGTTGCGCGATGCCATTAGAACGGTGTGCAAAACTTTTGATGCTGCATGACGAAATCAAAGGTTCAAGCTGTACAAACAAAGGATTGAGCCGTCGCAACAAAAAATTTAGCGCTGCAAGCAAAGTGTTTTAAAGAAAATCTGAAAGTTATGGGGTGCTGTGGCTTTTGGCGATCGCCCTTCCCTGTTGCCTAAACCAACCCAGTGCCCCTAGCACAACCAGAATCATCAGTAGTCCTGTGTAGTTGACAGCAGCCCAGCTAAAACGCTCTAGCAGTCTGCCGGAGAGGAAAGTGGCAAAGGCGACGAAGGCAAACATCAAAAAGTCGTGCATTGCTTGCGTTTTTGCCCGTTCCGTTGGAGCGTATGCCTGAGTTAGCAAAGTGCTGGAACCCACAAACATAAAGTTCCAGCCAATTCCTAGCAGCAATAGCGCAAAGCCAAAGTGAAGTGCCCCTGTTCCCGTCAGGTTGATGAAGATGCATAAGCTGCTGAGGATAGCCCCAATAAAAATAATCCTCAGAGTGCCAAATCGGGCAATCAGAAATCCAGTAAACAGTGACGGTACAAACATTCCCAACACATGCCACTGAATCACCGATGCGGCTGTGTTGAAGGAATGATCAAAAGCAACCATTGCTAGCGGCGTGGCAGTCATCACCATGACCATTACGCCATAGCCCAACATGCTGCCTAAAACGGCAACGATAAAGATAGGCTGTTGAGCGATCGCCCCCAAACTACGCCCGCTCTTTTGTCGCTCTTGCTCAGACAAAGGCGGAATATCAATCCCGCTCAGCAAAACCAGTGCCGCAATTTGCAGAATCACAATCATCACTAAGCAACCCGCATATTCAGCCGAAGCAGCTTGGTTAAACAGTGGCGCATCTGCGAAAGATTGTCCAACAAACCAATCCTTTGACCAAATGGCTAATCCTGGGCCAGCGATCGCAGCAATAATTCCACCCGATACCACAAAAGAAATAGCCTGGCTGCGAAATGCCTCAGTTGCCGCATCTGCTGCCGCAAATCGGTAATAGCCCACAAACCCGTTGAAACAGCCAAATACCAGCGTTGCTAAACAAAACAGGCTAAAACTAGACTGGAAAATCGCCAAAACGCCTAGTCCCGCACCCACTGCCCCAATCAGCACTCCGACCATAAACCCTAAACGTCGCCCAACCCGCCGCATCAGCAGTGCCGCTGGAATAGTTGCACACATCGTTGCAAGCTGTAACAGCGCCAGAGGTAGCGTGGCGAGAGATTTGTCTTCCGCAAGAGAAACACCGACCAGGGCCGCTATGGTGAACAGAATGATGCTGCCTGTCATCGCCAATGCTTGACAGGCGACCAGCAGCGATACGTTTTTCTTTGCCTGATTCACTGTTAAAGCGTCCCTGGGAGTGAAGATTGTATGGACAAAAATCATCCCAGGGGTAGAGCGATCGCTACTTCCTGCTATCGGGTCATCACTAGTTCCGGCCGTTGGGTCGTTGAATGATCGTTTCTAGCACTCGCTGCTTGGCGTTGGGGTCGATTCCCACTAGGCGAATGTAGTCGCGATCGTGTTCGTTGAGGCAAGCTTCGAGGGCGGCGATCGCTTCTGCTTCATTTCCGTGAACTGTGGCATAGCTTTGCCAAGAGTTCGTGCGAAAACGGCGATCGCTAACAAACTCAATTCCCAGCTTTTGCCCGCTCCTCAAAATGTCGCGCACCTGCTGCACCATCTCCAAACCTAATCTGGAGCCAGAACCTGACCCTTCATAAGAGCTTGCGCGGCTAGATTCTGAGGTGTGAGGGTCAAAGTAAGTGCTAGAGGAATTAGCGGAATTGGAAGAACTGGAGCTACCGTTGCCACTACCGTTGCTGCTGTATCTATTCGAGGGGGCAGTTGACCGCGTGGGTTCAGGGCGATCGGAGACTGACCAATTCTGACGAGTGGCGCTTGCAGAAGTCTCTGATAGTTGCGTTTGATCTTCGCGCCGAGTTTCGTTGTACTCTCTGCCCAAGTATTCGCGTCCCAATCGCATTTGCTCAACGCGCTGCTGCTCTGTCACCATCTGGTTGCCCAGTTCTTTCAGGTGTGGCAGGCTAAAGTCGGGTTTTTGAAATTCGGGGGGGCGATCGTTACTGTTGACGACACGCAGTGAGACTTGATCAAACCCAACTTCGTGAATGAACTTTCGCACCTGTTCGTCGTAGAGGCGCGATCGCAAGGCTCCAAAAAAGTCGATCGCCTGATTGGGGAACGTATCCACCAGCTGCTCTATGTCAGACTGAGATAGCCCATCTTGAGCAAAAATGCCGCCAACAATACCAACTCGATCGGGGCGATCGGGTTCCCAGTAAAACTTCTCCATTCGCCCATCCCGCACCAGCGGTGCGTAGAGCGTCGAAAAGTCATTCCCTGTAACAATAATTGGCACTCGATGCAGCGGCGTAGAGTCATAGCTGCCCGGAAGCTGCACGTTTGTAGGATTGTCGGCAATGTTCATCAACGTACCGTTGACCAACTGAGTGTTAACGGTATACTGCGTCGTCGCGTCAAACCGTCCCGCTCCAGCATCCAAGTCGTTGATCATCAGGGCGACCATTTTGCCCCGCACTCGAATCAGTTCTGCTGCTTCCCGATAGCGCAAGCGAATTAAACGCGCCGAATCGCCCGCATCAGGGCTTTCCAGTTCACCTGCTGACATGTGTACCACCTCGATACCCATGCGCTCGTAAACCAGTTCACATTGAAATGACTTTCCCTCGCCCTTGCGACCATGAATTCCTAAAATCAGCGGCACCCGAACACCGGGCAAATTCAAAAAATTCTTGGTGATATGCACCGCTAACTTGTCAAGAAAGCGGGGTGAAATGTAGTACTTTGACATAAATCTGTTTAACCCTTCCCAACGTATCCCCCATTTTGTTCGCAGGGATACAGCAGGACTAACTGAACGCTCCATCAATAGCCTAGATCAAATGCTTCGACACAACCCAAAATTTTTCTCATTGGTCACATCAGATTTGGCTATGAAGTTGGGAGAGGGGCGATCGCGAAAGCATTCTTAGAGCTTAGTCACTCTAGAGAGGCTGACAGATCATCAGGGCTAACGCTGACAAATACAGAAGTATCCAGAGTTTGAGGTGAGGTTGGCAAAATAGGGACTTGTATTTCGGTAACAAATCACAAAGTTTTAACGCCAATTGTCAAATTGCTGCTCAAATTGTTCCCTTAATTCCAGATGAACTAGAGAGGCGATCGCCCACTCCTAGGGGCTACTACCAAAGCTTCTGCAACCGAGGTAAAGCATGGATAACGCTTCCGGTTTGATCCAACAGCGCTACGAAATTCAGCGGCAGCTTGGCAAAAACGCTGGACGACAAACTTTACTGGCTTATGACCAGCAGGAGAACCAACAGGTTGTGATCAAGCTGTTGACCTTTGATCTGGATTTTGAGTGGGATGATTTGAAGCTGTTTGAGCGAGAAGCCGAAACGCTGAAAGCGCTGTCCCATCCAAACATTCCGCGTTATCTTGACTTTTTTGAAATTGACTTACCGGATTCCAAACAGTTAGCGCTGATCCAGGGCTATGTGGAAGGGCAATCGCTCGACTCCTATCTCAAATCGGGACGCATCTTCACCGAATTTGAAATCAAACAGCTAGTGAAGTCCCTGTTAAACATCCTGAAATACTTGCACGGACGAAAGCCACCTGTAATTCATCGAGATATTAAACCGAGCAATATCATTTTGGGCGATCGCACCGGAAATAGCATCGGTGAGGTTTATCTTGTAGATTTTGGTTCTGTACAAACGCTAGCAACTCAAGAAGGGCGAACAGTTACAGTCGTTGGAACCTATGGCTATATGCCGCCAGAGCAGTTTGGCGGACGAGCAGTTCCGGCTTCCGATTTGTATGGAGTAGGGGCAACGACGATCGCCCTGCTTACCGGGAAACACCCTGCTGATTTGCCCCAACAAGACTTACGAATTCAGTTTGAACACGCTGCTCACTTTCCACCTATGGCTGGTTTGGTAAAGTGGCTAACGCAGATGACCGAGCCAGATCTAAAACTGAGACTGTCATCTACTCAAGCTGCCCTAGAAGCTTTGGAATACGCTGAGTTCAACACCTATAAACCTGCTCCTGTCCAACCCCTTCCTACCCCAACTTTTACTATTGTCGGAGTTGCGATCGCTCAAAACATGGGAACAAGTTGCCTATCAGGAGCATTTTTTTGTGGGTTGATAGGCACCAGTGTCTTTCCTGTTCTAGGTACTCTTGTGGGAGCAGGAATTGGGTTAGCGGTAGGGCTAACGTTGGGACTTGTAAATGGGATCTTTTTGGGACTTGTGACTCGGTTGGGATTCTATCCTCTCACCGATGCTCGGTTGCATCGCCAAGTAGTGGCTAATATTAGTACCGTACTAGTCAGCAGCATTGGGGCAGTTCTACTTCTGATTGCACTCGCTATCGTTGAAAGTGAGAATGGAATTGATCCAGTCAGAACTAAATTGTTTGTGTTGTTTTTGGGTGTTCCAATTGTTGTGATTGCTGGATTAGCAGCCAGATTGTCCGGCCGCAGTTTCGCACAGTAGACTTCCTGCATGAATCAAGAGGCATGTGCCAATTCATAGTTGAGTAAGCCAGCAATCAGGTTCAAGCGCAAGCCAAACCGTTTTCTGCGGTTGCGATAACGTCCTGCAAA
>NZ_JACJPJ010000086.1:0-83164 GCF_014696015.1 Oculatella sp. FACHB-28
AATGGAACCACTCCGAACCCATCCCGAACTCGGTCGTGAAACATCGCTGCGGCAAAGATAGTTGAGGGGTTGCCCTCCGCAAAAATAGCTCGGCGCCAGGTTATTAATTAAAAGAGCTAAAGCCTCCTTCAACAAAGCGAAGGAGGCTTTAGCCCTTTAAACATATTGTTCTTCTTAAACAATGTTGTTTGGTTATCTAAACTAGTGCTTGAAGTAGAGTTTGCAGCTTCAGTTTGACTTCTGCTAGCTCTCGGTTTGGGTTAGAACCTGCGACGATTCCTGCTCCAGCGTAGAGACGAGCATGATGTCCGTCAATGAGGGCAGAGCGGATTCCGACGATAAATTCAGCATTCCCTTGAGCATCAATCCAGCCAAGTGGAGCGGCGTAGAGCGATCGCTCAAATTTTTCATAACGTCGAATTTCTTCACAAGCAAAGTCCCTGGGCATCCCGGCAACAGCAGGGGTTGGGTGGAGCTGAGCCAGAATTTTTAGTGGATGCAGATATTTTGGGAGAGTTGCCTGAATCGGAGTGTGCAAGTGTTGAATATTAGTTAGCTGGCGCAATTTTGGTACGGCTGGGATTTGGGGGTTAAGTCCAAAGCGAGATAGTTGTTGAGCAATGAAGTCTACTACGACCTGATGCTCATGCCGTTCTTTGGAGCTATTCAGCAACCGATTCGCCAGGTCTGCGTCTGCTGTCACTGTTTTACCTCTGGGTGCAGAACCTGCTAGAGCCTCTGTATTGAGCTGGCGATCACAAATTCTGATGAGGCATTCTGGACTAGCTCCAATAAAATTTTGACCTTTGCCATTGCCTGTTGAGAAAGTGTAGCAATCAGGATAAATTTTGCGGAGGTGATGTAGTGAGTCAATCCATTGAAAAGGGAATTTTGAGACTATATCTACTGCATGGGCTAATACAAGCTTATTTAAGTGATGAATTTGAATAGACTTTAATGCTGAGGCTACGGCTACTTTAAAGTTATTGGTGTCATTTACGTTCCAGTGATTCAATTTATATTGAATGTTGCTTGAAAGGTTAAAAATTCCGTACTTTGCTAGACAAATATTTTGAAATTCACGACAAACTTGTTCAATCAAAAGCTCCAAATTAGAATTAGCGTGGATTGCTAGGTTCAAAATCACGGTCGATTGATCCGCTTTTGAAGAAACTTGCCACTTTGGTAAAAAAATAGTGGCTTCTGAGAAAGTGGCTTCTGAAGTAGCTCCCTGGTCGAAAAAGCTAAAGCTACAGAAGCAACGTGGTAATAAATAGTTTGAGGAAGTGGCTGAAACTAGATGATTGAAACAGGATTCAGTAAAATTTTGAGCTTGGAAAAAACGCGTTTTCCCTGACGTTTTTAGGGATGAAACTGCTCCAATAGCAGCGATCGCTTCATCTTCGGCGGGATTTTCGATGTAGAAATGAAGCTGATCTGGTGTTGCAATTTCGTGTAGCACAGCAAGCGGATCAACCCGATCAACTTTTAAGGAAATACTAGCGATTTGCGTCTCATTCTGCTCAATTGATTTCTGCTGACAAATTGAAAGAAATTGAAAAAACTGCTTACAGTCCTGAAAGAGATTGACAGAATGGGGTATGACTGGCATGGACGCAAAAAGGTCAGATTTTCCCAAAATGGATCAGCTTTAAGTAGATAGAAATGAGCAAACTAAACGCTTTTTGGATGAAGTGTTTAGTTTAATCCGATTAGACTACCTATGAATACAGGTAGCACACTTCCAATTGCTGTAACCACTGCACCCGATTCTCTGAGAAGCTGGCTTAGAGCAAGCAGTCAAGCAGTTTCTCGGTTAGATTATCGTAAAAAGCCGAGTTCTAGCATGGTTTCTGTGGCATCTTGTGGACTGAACCAGCCTGACATAGCTGCCTCCGTTCGCTGGAGCAAGAGTCACAAATCTTTGAAAACTGACACATTGCACTGCTGCTCAGCTTCCCGTAGGGTGGATTTGGGAGGAAAAACAGTTATTCCCGCCTTATCTCTGTCTCCGATTCCCGTAACCGTGTTCTTCGCCTCAACACCTCGGTAGGATTCCGAGAATGCGAGCGGGAGGGACACAAGGAATGTTTGAGACAAGCTGTCCGTGTCTCTTGCTGAGTTTTAAGTTGCTGAGTTTTAAGCCATGACCACAAAGTCTCTTAGTTACCCCGAATCTAAGCTCTGGTTAGCAGCCATCAAGCCGCCAATGTATAGTGTTGCAGTGATTCCGATTTGGGTTGGAACAGCCATTGCATTTGCTGAAACAGGAACGATTCAAAGCGGAATATTTTTAACTTTTTTACTTGCGGCTATTTTAATTGTGGCGTGGATAAACTTGAGCAACGATGTGTTTGATTCGGAAACAGGAATTGATCAAAACAAAGCTCATTCTTTGGTTAATTTGACAGGCAACAAATCTCTAATTTTTTGGTTAGGAAACTTGTTTTTAGGGCTAGGCGTATCTGGAGTCTTAGCGATCGCCTGGCTCCAGCGTGACTTCACTATTCCTGGTATTGTTCTGCTCTGTTGTGCTTTGGGCTATAGCTATCAAGGACCGCCCTTTCGCTTGGGCTATCAAGGATTGGGTGAAATAATTTGTTTTGTTTGCTTTGGTCCCCTTGCGATCGCTGCTGCTTACTATAGCCAAACTCAGTCCTGGTCGATTTCTGCACTGGTTGCTTCGATTATTATTGGCATCAGCACCAGTTTGATTTTGTTTTGCTCGCACTTCCATCAGGTTAAAGATGACCTGGCGGCAGGTAAGCGATCGCCTATTGTGCGTTTGGGAACTGCCAGAGGGGCTAGCCTCCTGCCCTGGCTTTGTGGCAGTATCTACGGGTTGACGGGGTTGTGTGTGGCGCTGCAGGTTTTTCCGAGTTGGACGCTGCTAATTTTCCTCAGCCTGCCACCTGCGGTCAAACTTTGCCGTCATGTTGCTCAACACCACGACCAGCCAGAGCGAGTAAGCAACTGCAAATTTATTGCGGTTACCTTGCATTTCTGGAGTGGGCTATTGCTAGGTCTAGGATTTGTCTTGTGAGAAATGTGAACCGGATTGCGGGAATGGCGATGTGCTGGTTTCCTTTAGCGATCGCTCCCGCTTTAGCATTGGCACCTGAAGTGCAGGCAGACCTTCAAACTTCAAGCATAGAGTCTGCAGAGATGACTGCTGTAGCCACATCGGATCTAGATCTGGTTACATCAGAGGCCGTTACTTCCGAAATAGCTGAATTGGATGCAATTTCTCAAGTCGAAGTGCCTCAATCTGCTGCGATCGCTAATCCTTCAACGCTGCCGCCATTAGGAGAAGCTGCTGATTTAGGATTTTCAGGCGAATTGACTCAGGCTTCTTTTACTGAGGCTTCTTTTAGTGCGATCGCTTCCAATGCTGAAGCTGCTGAAATCGGTTATACCGTCGAATTGCCAGAAATAGAAGCGATCGCCCAAACTTCTCCTTCACCAGAATCGTCTGAACCACAAGATTCTGATGATTCAAGCAATTCTGACACGACCGAACAAGTGGATTTAGATTCAGAGACGATCGAAAATAGCCCAGTTCTTCAACGCTGGCTGGAAGACATTCCCGATGTATTGTCTGAGATTCGCAGCGATCCAAGCTTTCGGACGCGGCTGCGGCTGGGCTATTCGCAGTTTCCCTCTACCGATCAGGCGGGTGGGTTTAATGTCGGCATTGAGGACGTGTTCATCGGTCAAACGGGGCTGACGGTCAGCGCTGACTATCAAGCAACCTTCGAGGGCGATCGCCAGGCTTACGGCGCCGATTTGCGTTACTACATTCGTCCATTGGGTAGCTATATCAACGTCGCTCCTGTGATTGGCTACCGCTACCTGGAAACCGATGAATACACTACCGACGACCTCAACCTAGGACTGCGCTTTTTGCTTGCCCTCTCACGTACAGGAGCGGCTGATATTTCATTGACTCAAACTTGGGTGGCACCTGGTCGGGATGAGGAAGTAGGAATAACAACGCTATCAGTTGGCTATGCGCTGACTGAAGATTTGAGAATTTCAACGGATATTCAAAAGCAAAATTCTTCGTTTAATAAAGACAGCCGAGTGGGAATTGTGCTGGAGTGGATGCTTTAGTTCTTAACAAAAAAGCGATCGCCACAATTCAGTTAGGAAGAATAATCTATGACCACTTCACCAAAGCTTGGCAACATTAGCCCGTTTATTCCAGCAGGTCAGGATGTAGAAAAGGCGATCGCCTTTTATGAACAGCAGCTTGGATTTACGATAGTTTACCGGGAAGGTGCGCCTGTCACGATGGCGATCGTGAAACGTGACTCAGCCCAAATTGTTCTACAGCAAAATGACGACAAACATTTAGCAGAATGGACAACCTTTCGCATTCAAGTTGAACAGATTGAACAGCTTTATCAGGAGTTTCAAGCAAAAGGGGGAACAATGCTTCATCCCAATGGCAAACTACAAACTAAACTTTGGGGAACAAAAGAGTTTGCTGTCATTGATTTAGCTGGGGTCTGTATCACCTTCTATGAACCAGACAGCAACTAAACAATTCCTGTCCTTCTTCTATAGCCACTGTCCGCCTCGAAAGCGCGATCGCAAAAACACCACTCGCATCAACGTTTGTGACATTGTAAAGACTGCTAGCCAGACCAGGCTATAGTGCAGCGCGAACCAACCGATTGGGGTAGTTCTGGCAATTCCTGGTAGTCCAATTGTTTTAAACAGTAAGAGAATAAATATTGCTTCCCAGATGCCTGCTAAGAGCTGAAACGCAGCTGGCCAGTCTCGATCCCAGCGAAATTTTTGTAGATAATCGTAGAGCAGGTCCCACCCTATTCCAAAGACGGCAACATAGCCCAACACCCACAGAAAAACTGGATACGAACCGAGCACAATCCAACCCATTGAGAAGGGTAGCGTTACCAATAGCCCAACTGTAGCGAGGAGTAACAGTCGAGATTGCCAGCGACCGAGAAGCGTGGGGGTCATAGGGGAAAGGGGTTAGGAACTGGGGGCTGGGAGCTAGGGTTGGTTGGGAGCTTGATTCGTGACCCATCTAAGCCATTGAGTCAGGGAAGTGAGTCCGTTGGGGTAGCGGAGGTTGGGAGCGCGGGTAGAGACGAGGCTATCAACGGCAGCGAGAGCGGCGTACTGTAGTCCCAGGAAGCTGTCAACAGCAGCGTGAGGTCCACCCAGAGTGGCTGCTCCTGCGGCATAGACGCGCCCCTGCCCGGAGGAACGCATTTCGACTAGCTCGAAATCATTAGCCACGCTGAGACGACCCAGAGCATTAATAGGCAGATCGTAGTGTGTTACCAGATCTTCGAGCAGTGGGTTGGCGTTAACTTTGGCATCCAACCCAGTAGCATCAATGATGAAGTCTGCCTCTAGTTGAGTTTTGCCTTTGAAGTCCTTTTCCTGAATGTAGGTGATGGTACCTTTTTGCCCGTCTTGCTCGACGCGCTCGACTTCACCAAAGGCAATCTTGTACCAGCCCTGGTTTAGCCCTTCCTGGACGATACGCTGCCAGTCGTGGCGGTCGGCGGTGGTGGTGCCGCCCCAGTCAGCGAGCAGGCGCGATCGCTGCTGTGGGTCAGCGGACTCTAGCACAGCGCGGAACTCTCCACCCCAGCAGGCTTTGGGCCAGTTAAACGGCTGAAATTCGTAGTGATGTTTGACCTGACGCTGAGCTTTACCAAATTTGTTGCCTTGCGGTTTGGGCGATCGCATTAGATGCAGCAGCGAGATATGAGGATTTTTCTTCCGGGCTTCATAGATGCGCTGAACAATGCGGGAAGCGACAATGCCACGACCACGGATTAGCACGGTGCCGCCATACTGCTCTAGCTTCTGGTAAACGTGTTCGTGTTCTTCGTAGGCATTGACGACAGATTTGAAGTCGCCCGTTTTTTCACGGTAAGCCTGCAAGTCAGGGAGGAATTGAATTGCCGGATAGCCTGTTGCCAGGTGCAGGTAGCGCGACACAATGAAGGCATGTTCTCGGTGGCTAGCGGTCGAGCGGGAATAGGCGATCGCATACCGTCCATCATTCGTTTGGCGAATTGATAAAACACGCCCATAGCGAAAAATCTGCTGCCAGCCAATTCGCTGTGCCTCTCGGTCAATTGAGGCAAACACATTGCCAGAGCGAGGCGTATAGGTTTCTGCTAGGGTTGGTTCGGCAAACACCTGCCACAGATATTTCAGTGCAGAACCGATTTGCCCTTGGCGAAAGCTGTGCCATGATTCTCGAAAGGCGTAGCTAGGAAATCCCCAAATGTTATCGGGGCAAGAATCAGAGTTTGACCGCAACCGTTCGTGCAGCGGAATTTGGGAATTCTGGCAAAGGCGTTGGTAGCGGGCGTAGGGCTGTGGTTCCATGCCGATCGCCACGACTTGATTCAACCGTGCCCCACAAAGCCGCAGCAAATCTACCCAAATGAAGCTGCCCAGTCCTGCCCCAATTGCTGCATAGTCAAACTCATGCACCATCAACTCGGTGTCCATCAGGTCACGCATCGATACTTGCTGAGCCTGAAAGAAGGGGGGTGGAAAGTTTGAGCGTGCCGCAGGTGCCGTTGGGGTCGATCCGGATAGGGTGGATGTAGCATCAGGTACAGGCAGGTCTGTTTCAGAATGAAACAGGATGGTCGAATCACCAATTGGAGTGGCAGCCGACTGAATATCTAGAAAAACGGAAATTTGGTAAGGACCAATTTGAATGGTGTCGCCATTGGTAAGGAAGCTTCGAGTTTGGCGGGTGCCGTTGACAAAGGTGCCATTGCTGCTGTTCTGGTCGGCGATCGCCACCCCCACGCCATCTTGCTCAATCAGCGCATGAAATCGCGAAACCTGTCCACTGTCCAGCACAATTCGGGCAACTCGCTGTTCCCTTAGGGAAGCAGGCATCTGGGCAAATTCCCGCCCTAGAGCAATTGGCACGGACAGAATGGGCTCTCGTCGTTCTCCTGTGGCAGGATCATCCCAACGCAAGCGAATTTGCAGAAGTCCGGGATTCATAGGGTAGAAGGATAGGACTTAGGCGATTATTTTTCTCCCGGAACCATCAGCACGCTAACGGCAGCAGCTAGAGACGTGCCGCACCAGGGACAGCCAAGACTAAGCCGCTCATAGGGCGAAACTTGATGACATCTAGGACACTTCAGTCCATAGGATGTGCTTGCTTGGGAAGCCGCAGGATGCTTCGTCGGTTGTACTGGTGTGGTTGCAGTAGGTGGCGGTACGGCGACCGTATTAGCAACGCTTGAGGCGATCGCCACCACCTGAAGCTCAACCTGTCCCAAATAGATACTGGTACCCTGACGCAGCGCTACTTCACCCTCAGTCAGCTTTTGCCGATTGACAAGGGGAGGGTTTGTATCTCGCAAATTTCGCAAGTAAAACCCGCCGTGCTGGGGATTGTAAAAAATTTCGACGTGCAAACCCGATACTGTTGGATGAGTCAATACCAGGTCACATCGCACCGGATCACGCCCAATCCGAATGCCTCCAGACGAGTTAATTGACTGCTGTTTATCAGCAATGGTGTAGGTCTTGACGTGACCTGCCTCTACCCATTGCAGCGTTAATTGATTCATGCGCCCAATGCTCAATGCTAAGACTTGCTACAGCAGGTTATTCTCTGATTTCTAACATGATCTTGCATGAGAAACAGAAAATATGGGCGGAATCTTAATAGGGGCTAGGAGCTAGGGGCTAGGGGCTGGGGACTAGGGTTATGAAGAACCCAGAAGATAATTTATCTCCTCACTCTCTAGCCCCTAGTCCCCAGCCCCTAATCCCTTCTCCTATCCCTTTCCTAGCAGCTCGGCGATCGCCTGTCGCTCGGCGGGGGGTTGCGAGGGGAGAACTTGACGAGTATCGGTGATCAGCCAATCCAATGCGGCTGCCTGTACATCAATGGCAGCTCCAGTCTTGTCGATACAGTGGCGACCAAACACTAGCTTATCGACTAAGCGCACTCCGGGACCAAGGCGGGAATATTCAAAGATGACGCTGTTGTCTACGGTCGCGCCGCTGCAAATGTAGCAATTTGGGCCAATCATTGTTGGTCCAATGATTGTGGCTCCGTCTTCAATGTGAGTCATACCACCGATGTAAACCGGACCTTTGATGTCAACTTTGTCCCAATTCACTGAAACATTTAGCCCGGTGTAAATGCCGGGGGCAACCTGGTGCCCAGGAATATCTACGTTCTTGACCTCACCTAGCAAGACACTACGAATTGCGCGCCAGTAATCAGGTACTTTACCGATGTCTACCCATTCGAAGTCCATTGAGATGCCGTAGAAGGGCGCACCCATTTCTACCAACTTGGGGAAAAGTTGTCCGCCAATATCGTATTCCTCACCAGAGGGAATGTAATCTAAGATTTCTGGCTCAAAAATGTAAATACCCGTGTTGATGTCAGTACTTAGGGCTTCTTCAACGGAGGGCTTTTCCTGAAAGGCTTTGATCCGCCCTTCCTCATCTGTGACAACCACACCGTAGCTGGAAACTTCTTCGCGGGGTACGGGCATCATAACGACTGTGGCGATCGCACCCTTCTCACGATGCCAGCGCACGGCTGCGCTCAAATCTAAGTCGATTAGGGCATCACCGCAAAGCACCACAAAGGTGTCATCAAAAAATGGAGAAAAATCTTGGATGCGCTTCATTCCTCCAGCGGAGCCGAGCGCTGCGCCAACCAGAGTTCCGTCTGGTTCAATTCGCCCTTCAAAGGAATAGGCAATCTGAACGCCAAATCGTTGACCATCTCGAAAATAGCCTTCGATTTCGTTGGCAAGATGGCTGACGTTCACCATGATTTCGTCAAAGCCATGCTGACGCAGTAGTTCCAGCAAAAACTCCATTACTGGCTTCTGCAAAATCGGAATCATTGGCTTAGGGATGGTGTAGGTAATAGGGCGTACACGAGTACCCTTACCTGCTGCCAGAATCATGGCTTTCATAAGTATTTTCTCTCAATCCTGGGCTAGGTTAGCTTCTGCTTAGTTGATGTCGATTTGGTCAACTTGTTCCAGTTTTCCATAATCTCTGGGAATTACTGGATACAAAATAGCAATTTTGCACAATCTACATTAAGCCTGTTAGCAAAACCGGAATTTACTTAATGGAAACTGCAGAGAAGCTTACAGGCAAGACAGTTGCACGACGTTCAATATCACCCGCGGCGAGTGAAAAATTTAGCGATCGCTTCAGTCTGGCAAGGCGATCGCTGGGAATTCTGGCTCAGTTGTTGCATCACGGCTTAAGCTCCGAACTTTCAAATCTTGGTAAAACTCCTCTTGAGATAGCTCCACCTTGGATTGGGACGAAAGAAACAGCAGTGCCCAAAATACGGCAACCCGATCACCCTGAGGAGAATGACTGTGCAAATCAACAGGCTTAGTAAATTCTGCCACTCCATTTCCAGTTGGATTAATCCAAACGTCTAGAAGCGACTCAAAATCTAGCCAGTCTTGCCCCTGACTAATCTCATCCCAATGCTCAGCAAGAAACTGGTCGATTGCGGCTGCAACCTCTGACAGGTTTTCCTGGTGAGCAAGCTGGGCGATCGCCCGCACCGCCTGTGAGCGAGATTGTGAGCGAGGGCGGCGCACCCGCGAACGGGGCTTTTGATCCACCATTGCGGTCGCCATCAGCTCAAGTTGAGCAATCAGCTCCTGGAGCGTGACCCGCCGCTGTTGGGGTGGACGGGCCACCGCCCGTCGCCGAATCCGTCGCTCTAAATGCAGCGGCAAGGGTTGACCTGCCCCTGCCTCATCTAACAATTCAGGTTCTTCGACGATCTCTGCTTCGGCTCCTGCCTCCAGGCGAGCCAGACTGTCTGCCTTCAGCAAAACCAGCATCGATGCATACAGGAAAGCCTGTCCTGATTGCGATAGGTCAGCCTCATAGGGTGCTCGACCTGACTCGACGGTTTGCGTCGGTTTGAGTTGACTCAGAAACCGATCGATGACTTCAATCACTTGCACATCCCAGGGATCTACTTCTCCTCGCTCTGCCAGGTCAATCAGCAGGGCGATCGCATTTTGTGCCAGGGATTGGGTCATAGGAGAGAAGCTTACCTGATACGAATTCGGACAAAATACACCGCTGCTATCACAATCAGGTTGAGAAACAAAAGCGGCACCCACAAGCTCCAAGGGCTGAGCGGATCAATTAGGGCAGAAGCATTCATCATCAATAGCATTGGTAGCATTATCGTCAACAGCATCCAGCAAGGTAGACAAGCTATTTAGCTGCAAATACCTCAGTGACTTCGACATCTTCAGTTCGAGATTGGGAGGCAGGCAAAAGCCGTTGCTGCTCTTCTAGCTCTACCTTATAGCGCTGTACATCTTGCTCCAACTCTTCAATTCGAACGTCACGCTGACGAATTTCTTTCCCTGATTCCAACACCCGCTGAATCTGCGTCCAAACGCTAAAGACCCAGGCTAATGTTGCCCCAATTCCCATTGCCAAAAGCAACTCAACTGACAGGGGCGCTTGTAGCTCAACTCCTTCAACAACATGAATGACAGCAGGTTCTGTGTTCTCAATCCCAAACAGGACGAGAGCCAGACAGAAGACAAAGATAATTACAAAGTTAATTTGGCGCATTGGTTAAAACCTCACTCTTGCGGATGACCAATCCAAATTGCCAGTAAGGTAGAACACACGTCAAGGTAGTCATGAAAGCAACAACCTTGAAACAGAGTCTAACAGCTTAATGATAGTAATACGTCTGATCCAATATGAGTGAAGACATGAGAATTAATTGAGGGTGTAAGGAATAAGGATTTAAGGAAAGTCATCAGTTAAAGATTTTCTACGCGACCTGATGCTTGAGACCCTCTTGTTCAAAGAATTGTAAAGCCGTTCGCCTCTTAGATACCTAGATCTAGAAAGCGGGGGATCTGCTAGCAGATCCCCCGCTTGTTAAGCCACATACTTGTTCCAACAAATCTCAGTCAGAAGCCAATCTCAGAGCTATTCCAACTATTTTATGGAACTGTAATCACGCCATACACCAACCAAGACGCCTTGAACTGTAACCCTCTCTAGAGGTTTTTTAATCACGTCATACTTAGAATTGCCAGGCTTTAGCAGAACATGATCTTGTTCGCGATAGAAGTATTTCAGCGTATTGCCTTCTCCTTCTACTCGAGCAGCAACAATGGTGCCATCCTTCAGGCGGTCGGGCTCTTGCACAGGGCGCATGATGACGAAGTCACCATCGGCGATCATTGCCTCGATCATGCTGTCTCCTGTGACCCTTAGCGCATAGTCTTGGGGACGAAGCTGTAGCCCTGCAATGTCAAGATAGGTCGTGTCGTCATCAGTAGCAGGTTCAAGCGCACCCCCTGCAAAAACTTCACCCCTAATTGGCACACCTTGAGCAATGCTATGGATCAGCCGAATTGTTCTTGCCTTGCCTTCTGTCCAATCAATGTAGCCTTTGGTTCGCAAATGCTCAAGACGGCTTTGAATAGGAGCGGGAGATTTAAGCCCCATCGCTTTCATCATTTGCCGAATAGAAGGAGAGTGCTGATATTCTTTGATGTAGCTGGCTAGCCAATCATAAAGCTGTTGCTGGACTTCAGTAAGGCGTTCCATAGGAGTAGTGTTGGGAGCGGTGGCTAAGAGCGACGGATCACTCCATAGAACATTTGTACCACCAAAACCTAGTGTTGTCTAGCCTTTTTGAAAACTTTAAAGAAAAGCTGAAGATACTTCTGACGATTTGCACCTTATTAAGCTCTTCTCTATTAGGCTCTTAAGGTCTAGCTGTTAGAGCTGAAGATGTCTTGCAAGATTAGAAGTTTTTAGAGGCTTAGGGTGGGGAAGTCTCTTAGTTGAAATTTTGAATTTCTAATTCCTCACTCTAAGTAAGATTACCACGCTTAATCTGTTCACGTTCGATCGCCTCAAACAAGGCTCGGAAATTACCTTCCCCAAATCCTTCTGCCTGGGTCAAACGTTCGGCGTAGCAGTAAGTTTGGCGCTCAATGATCTCAAAGAAAAAGGTAGGTTGCTCAAAGATTGGTTGAGTGAAAGCTTGTAGCAGCATTGCCTGGGGGGTGTCTTCTGACCAGTCTGCTAGCACTTGCTGTTGGGCGATCGCCTGCCACTCTGATTCTGCTAGGCAAAACCCAGGTCGCTGGCGCAACTGGCTGTAATAAGTGAGGGGAACGGGTAGAAAGTTTAGCCCCCGTTGGCGCAGATGGGCAATGGTCTGCACGATATCCCCAGTCTGGAGGGCAATGTGCTGTACTCCAGAACCCTGATGAACATCTAAAAATTCTTGAATTTGGGAGGTCGCTGAAGCAGGTTCGTTGATTGGAAACTTTACCCCACTTTCGGGGTGAACTAGAACCTGACTGGACAAACCTGAACGTTCTGTCTGGATTGCAAAGGTTTGCTGTCGTTCAAATCCCAATGTTTTTTCGTACCAAAGTACAGCGTCTGCTAAACTTCCGGCTGCAACATTCAACACGACATGGTCGATGTCAATGAAGTTGGGTAACACCTCTTGTTGGGTGGAAAGATACTGGCTCAGATCCAGCCTGATGAGTTGTTCAACTTCCTGTCCTGGCTCAGCCCGGTGAGGGAGTAGGGATGTAAATCCTGATCGCTCTACTAAAGTGTGCGTCAGGTCGCCCCAACCGGATATGCTGGCCCATTTCAAACAGCCTTGAGATTGCTGTTCTGTTTGAATGGGGTGCAGCAGTTGCGCTCCGTGAGCGGTTGCGGTAGCGATCGCCTGCTCTAAATTCACAACCTGAAAAGCAACATCTGCAATGCCAGCAGGGTGCAAGCTGAGATAGTCAGAGGCGGGGCTAGAATCGGTCAGCGGCGACGAAATGACAAAATAGATTTTGCCGTTTCTAACAACCTCTGTGTGAGTGTGAAGCGTAGAGTGCCCTGCAATTGAGTAGAAGCCAAGAGTATAAACAAACCAATCGCGCCACGCTATTGCGTCTTCAACATAGAAATGAACGTGATCGATGTTCATACTGTTTGAAAAGTTCGTCCCCAAAGCGAGGGTTGCTGTTGCTTATGAACTTAACTTTGCATCATTAAGCTGAGCTGTAAGTCATTCTCTAGGTAGAAAATCGTTCTATTTCGGTTTAATCACCAAAATCAAGTGGCTTTCTGGCTAAATATTAGCCTTTTGTAGCAATAGTTGAATTTTGCATTCCTTATCGTTGTGCAATCGCCACGACTCGATCGATGCTGTTAGCCTTGTATTGACCCGGCAAGTATTGGTCGATGTGACGAAACAGGGCAATAGGGGCAACAGTGCGACAAGTAAAAAACTCGACTGCTGCCTGGTCTGGCAAGAGCCGTACTTTAGGCGAGAGGTCTTTGGGCTGCTCGGTGCTCCACTGCCAGTTGACCTGAGCAGGTGGCTCATCGATTAAACGGTGATGGCTCCAGTTGCGGTGTTGACCTAGTGCCCCAATTTCTAGCAATTCTCGCCGTAGGAGTGAGGCGATGATAAAAGACTGAGGAGAGCGATCGCCCTCAATCGCCTGCATAAAATCTGTCAGGGCCGATTCGGGTTTAGGCGGTTGATCGAGAGCACCTGCCATGGCGATCGGCTTTTCAAGCTGGGCTGTCGTCCCAAACGCTTCTGGAATTGCCCAGACAACCCCCGCACCGTCTACCTCAGCTCGGTAGAGATAGCTAATGAGCCGAAATCCTGGTTTGAGCTTCAATCCCGGCAGCTTTGCCAGGGCGGTGCCTGGGTTAAGGGTGCTAACTAGCCAATGACCAGAAGGTCTAGGAGAGGTCAACTGGCTTTCAATCACTCCCCCAAACTTAAACAAATCGCCTAGAGCATCTAAAGAATTTGGTTCAGGCAATTCATCTGCCGACTTAGAACTAGTCCAAGTCCAATGTTGCTCCGACTTGGGTAGGACTAACGTATTTTTGATGTACTGTCTAACCTTTTGCAGAGTTGCCAGCGGAAATTTTTGAATCGCCATGACCGAAAGGGGGGCTGTCAAAACAGAATAGCTGCCTGTGTAGCCAAGGCTACTAGAGACATACTACCCGTGCCAAGGGAGGGACTCCCTTCAATCTCCCAATCCCTTGTTGTGTCATTGCGCACTAGAGTCGGAGCTAGGCGGATCAACCCAGACGATAGGACGTTGCCCAGGTTCAATTCTGCTAGTTTGCTCCTGCATCACACTAGTCGCCTGACGCGGATCAAAATGTCGGTTAAAGTCTGTCTGGATCTGATCAACACGCCCTTCAACCGCAGCAACCTCAGTCGTTAGCTCACGCAGCTTTGCTTGCTGGGTCAGGTTGTAGGGAATGAGCTTGACCAAAGCAGAAACAGCAGCGATCGCCAAAACCACGTTCACTGCCAGCTTTACTCCAACTTCAGTCGCCACAACTTGATGGGGTTGGTGGCGCTGCTGCGGTTGTCGCCTTGTCCGAGGTACAGAGCGTTGAGCGGGGGGCGCGATGTGGAGTGGAGGTCTAGAGGGCTGGGTTGCGTTCATGATGTTGAATATTGCTCTATCCAAGGGGACTGCCGAATCCGAGAAAACCCCTAATTGAGAGCATACTCGCCTCGGAAAAGGAATCAAAACACCCCGAAGGGGTATGAGCTGAACTAACAGGTTGAGGCTAGATCAGATGGGACAGTAAAAGCAACCCTTTTGAAAATTCCTTTTGAAAATTAAAGACAGCTTTCGGGCATTTCTAGAAAATGACTATAACTCTGTGAGCCGTTGTGAGCTGAAGTATAGCAACTTCAAATGGATTGTGAGCGTTACACTGAAAAAATGTACCTCTCACAATCCATTTATTTCTAACTGATTTCAGTCTCCCTATACAAATTCTGGACGCGGAAATAAATTTCTACGCCCAGAATTTATGAACGGGGTAGCGCTTCGCGCCACAGAGCGTTACTTGTAGAGCTCTGTAGAGAGCCGAAACGCCATAACGCCAGGGATTAAAGCAACGACCAATGCAATAAAGATTTGGGTATCTGATAATGACATAGCTGAAAAACTCCTGATTTGATGGGCAATATGTTCTACTTCGTAGGCTTTGCGCCAACGTTCATCACTGTCGGCTAAATCACGTCATTCTTGAACAATTTGTCACATGATGTAACAGAGGCAAGCTTCACCTGTGCTGTCTTATCGCTAACCCGCTAAAACCCCTCTCGGCTTTACCCTGTCTGCTTCGGTTCTGTTTGCTCCATACATTTTTATCTGCTCTCTTCCTGTTGAAATGTCTATACTGGTTTGAAAACTTAAAATTTGGGCACTTTTAGGAAATTTGGGGACTTTTAGGGTTATCAAATCATCCAATTTTCGTGATTTGTGAATTTTCCCGTTTCTGTATCTACTGCACCTAAGCTTCGCGAGAATCTCCTTGAACGCTTCTCAACCTACTCGAATTCAGTTTGAACGACAGCTCAGACGCTTACAGCGTGACGTTTTACGTATGGGTGCGCTAGTCGAAAATTCCTGCTGGCTTGCCCGCAAAGCTCTATTTGAGCGAGATCTAGATGCGGCCAAGCAAATTGCCCAACAAGATAAACAGATTGACCAGTTTTACCGACAGATTGAGCTTGACTGCGTGAATCTGATGGCGCTTCAGGCTCCTGTGACTCAAGATCTGCGATTGCTTAGTGCTCTCATGCAGCTTGTGCGCGATTTGGAAAGAATTGGCGACTATGCTGATGATCTGGGAGAAATTGCGATGAAGCTGTTTCCTTACCCAGTTCATCCCTGTATGGATCGGGTGCAGGTGATGTCCGATCGCTGTCGGGCAATGCTGGCGATGAGTCTAGCAGCACTTTCTAATCTGGATGCAGAATCAGGTTTGGATATCAAGGTTAAGGATGATGACGTTGATTCAGACTATGAGGAATTGTATACCCTGCTGGCAAACCAAACCAACATTCAGGGGGCGATCGAGCCAATTGTGCTGCTCGTGTTAGTGATTCGTCACCTGGAGCGGATGGCAGACCACGCTACAAATATTGGTAAGCGTGTAGCGTATATCGTGACTGGACAACGGTGAGTTTTGGAGTCACGGCTATTCCGACTATCGCTTTGCCCATCAAATCAGGAGTTTTTCAGCATATGTTTAGTTCTGAATTAGATGCAGGGTGAATCGGCTGTGCGAGGCGCACTCTAATTAGAACTTCAAGATAGATATATTATGAATCTAAGTAAATTTTTCGGCAGGATTTGACAGCTTCGCGCTAATTACGAAATATAAATACAGTGTACAGAGTGCAAATTAGCCGAAATTTTTTGCACTTCTCCAACATAGTTGACCTAATTCGGTGTTAGCTACCGTTGTCCCCCCTTAGCTGCACTGTCGCCCACTCATTGCTGTCACTGATGTCATTGCTCCCATTTTCAGATTGCGGAGCTAAAGCATTTTCAGCAAACTGATGGAACGAACGATGCAATCGCTTTTCGGGTCATTGTTTGATTTTCATGCCCTGATTGCAAGGAAAGCTGCAACAGCGGTGAGAAGGTTGGCTACGCAGAAGCAGGACTTTGAGCTGCTTGATACTGCGATCGCCAAGTTCAGATTAGGCTCGTGAGAGCATTAAAGAGGGCAATGAGCTTACTCAAGACAGGCTCGTGGCTCACTCAGACAGCAAAAGAACAAGGTCAAAACACCAAACTTACAGAGAAGGATCAATCGCTGCATGGAATTTTCGATCGCGTCGCTGCTGGCAAACTTTACGGATGACAAACTAGTAGCCCCCAAAGCTTTAGAAAAAAAGCTCAATTGTGAGGATGATGCCAGTATCCGTAAGCTACAAATTGCCCTGGATGCTTTGGAGAAGATCGGCATTTTAGTGAAGGAGCGAGGCAAATACCGCCGCGTATTTGAAGAAGATGTCGTTGAGGGCAAGCTGCGCTGCTCTAGTAAAGGTTTTTGCTTTGCCATTCAAGACAAGGAAGGGGCTGAGGATATCTACGTTCGCGAGAGCCAACTGAATACAGCCTGGAATGGCGATCGCGTCCTAGTCAAAGTGACTAAGGAAGGTAGTCGCAGACGCAGCCCTGAAGGAGAGGTGCGGTTGATTTTAGAGCGGGCTAACTCTTCAGTCTTGGCAAGGGTTAAACAGGCAGACAGCAGCTATCGCGCTGTTCCTTTGGATGATCGACTGCTGTTTGAGCTTGACCTTAAATCGAATGGCGGCAAACTGGAAGATGCGGTTGATCAGCTGGTTCACGTTGAAATTTTGCGCTACCCTCTGGGGCAACTGCCGCCCCTTGGCAGAGTTGCTCAGATCTTAGGAAGTGATGCTCAGGCGGCTTCTGATATTGACATTGTTTGCTGCAAACATGACTTGCCGCGTAGCTTTTCTGAAACGGTGATAGAAGCGGCTAAAGCCCTGCCGACCAAGCTGCGTAAAGGCGATTTAAAGAAGCGGCTAGACCTGCGTAGCTTGCCTGCAATTACCATTGACGGACCAAGTTCTCCCTCCGGACCGGCAATCGATGATGCTTTGACACTGGAGAAACTCGCTGGCGATCGCTGGCGCATTGGCGTTCACATTGCTGATGTTGCTTTCTATGTAGAACCTCAGTCGCCGCTAGATGTAGAAGCTCAGCGGCGAGGCACGTCGGTTTATCTAGGCGAAACCGTGTTGCCAATGTTTCCAGAGCAAATTCGCCGCTGCTGTGCTCTAGCACCGAATCAGGACCGCCTCACGATTTCGGTATTGCTGACGGTGGATCAGACCGGACAATTGCTCGAATTTGAAATCCAGCCTAGCGCTATTCAAATTCACCATCAGCTGAACTACCAGCAAGTTCAGGCGATTTTGCAGCGTAACCAATCTCCTGAAACAGATCCAACCTTGAGCTATCCGCTGCCCTCTCTGGAGGAGCTACAGGAGTTTACGCCCGTTTTTGAACTGCTAGATCAACTGTTTGCTCTGAGTCAAGCCATTCGAGAGCAGCGACGGCAGCGGGGTGCATTTGAGCTAAACCTGCCCGAAAAAATCTTTCCGAATGAAAGCAACCCAGAACTCGGCAAATACCTTTCGCCCAAGTTTCAGTATGACGACGAGGGAGCGTTGGGGGCAATGGTGGTTTCGTCCCTACTGCCAGCCCGTTCTATCGTTACGGAACTGATGATTCTGGCAAATCAGGTAGTTGCGTCTCACCTTCAGGCACTCCAGGTGCCAGGAATTTATCGAGTTCACCGTACCCCTGACCCTGCTGATGTGCAGGAATTGCTGAAGTTGGTAGGCAATATGGGTATCGACACTCACCTGGAAGAAGAGGATGCGGTACATCCACGTGACTATCAACGGTTGCTGCGGGAGTTTGCTGAATCGAGAGCAGAGAAAGTATTGACCTACCTGCTGCTGTCTACATTTAAGCCTGCAATTTACAGCACTACGCCGGGAAATCATTTTGGATTGGCGCTGGAGCAGGGCTATACACACTTCACATCGCCGATGCGCCGCTATCCCGACTTGCTGGTGCACCGGGTGCTGAACGCGGTGTTTGAATTTGGGCGCGATCGCCGTTCAACTCGCTCTAAAGAATCAGTGGATCTCCGCAGCAGCTCTTGTCATGGGCAGATCACCTGGAATGTGCTGCCGCCCGAAATTCAAAGTGAGCTAGAGGAACATTTCTCTGCGGTTGCGGTGCATCTGAGTGAGCGAGAAAAGCTGGCCCAGGAAGCCGAAGCTGACCTGGAAGGGCTGAAAAAAGCCGAATTTATGCAGGAGCACACCGGGGAAGTGTTCCACGGTCTAATTACTGGAGTGCAGTCCTACGGCTTTTTTGTGGAAATTGAGGAACTGCTAGTCGAAGGACTAGTACACGTCAGTTCCCTTAAGGATGACTGGTATGAGTACCGTTCTCGTCAGCAAAAGCTGGTCGGGCGCAAAAACCGCAAGCAGTATCGACTGGGCGATCGCGTTGAAGTTCAAGTCAAGAGCGTGGACTACTATCGTCAGCAGATTGACCTAGTGGCGGTCGGTGGCGGCAGTGAAGCCACCGATGACGATGTAGATGATGTTTCACCCCTTGAGCCGGAGCTAGAGCCAGAAAACGAGCAACCGTCAGAGGCTTATGATTAAAAACAGGGGTATTCCCTGGTGTCATTGCTCTGTGTAATTGCGTGTCTCTAACTTCACCTGCAACATCGACTTCAAACAAACCGCTAATTTTAGGAATTACTGGAGCCTCTGGACTAATCTATGCCGTTCGTGCCCTGAAATATTTGCTGGAGGCAGACTACTCGGTTGAGTTAGTTGCCTCCAAATCGACCTACATGGTTTGGCAAGCTGAGCAAAATGTGCGAATGCCTTTAGAAGCTGTTCAGCAAGAGCAGTTTTGGCGATCTCAAGCCCAGGTTGAAACGGGCGGCAAACTGCACTGTCATCCCTGGGGCGACGTGGGTGCAAACATTGCCAGTGGTTCATTCCGCACCTTGGGCATGGTGATTATGCCCTGTAGCATGAGTACCATTGGCAAACTAGCCGCAGGACTCAGTTCTGACCTGTTAGAACGGGCGGCAGATGTGCAGCTTAAAGAAGGGCGCAAACTGGTGCTGGTGCCCCGCGAAACACCATTTAGCCTGATTCATCTGCGAAACCTAACCACTCTGGCAGAATCCGGAGCTAGAATCGTTCCTGCCATTCCTGCCTGGTATCACAATCCTCAAACCGTTGAGGACTTAGTCGATTTTGTTGTAGCTAGAGCGCTCGATCAATTAGACATCAATTGTGTACCAATCAAGCGCTGGGAAGGACACTTGGGAGATGAAGCGTAGATGTAGAGGAGCGATCGCCCCTCCCCTTGATGCAACGGTTGCGCCATCAATCCTATACTGAGGATTGTGAATACCTACCGTCTATTGCCCGCTGTCCGATTATTCACAGTCGATCGCCCACTGGAGGATAAGCCGTGCCAGTAATTCGCCTTGCGCTGCTGCTTGCCATCCTGGGAGGGTTAACGCTATTTGCTCTGCAAAACTGGTCGCCTGCGGTGCCGCTGGTGATTTTGGGAGTACAGACGCAGGCATTTCCGCTGGCAGTGTGGATGGTAGGGGCGATCGCTGCTGGAGCTTTCACTACACTGGTTATCGCAGCACTATTTGGAATTTCTAGTACTTTTTCTGCCCCGCGCACTCGCCGTCCTGCTGCCCCACGCGAAACCAGCCGTTCTACTTCAGCCGATGGATCGTGGGACAAAGGCTGGGCTGAATCGCAGAATTCGTCTTATTCAACTGCTGCTACAGCGGCAGCCTCCACTGACACAACCACCAGCTACACCCAGTCAGCATCGCCTAAACCTAAATCAAGCTTTGACTTTAGCAATGATTGGGAAAATGTTGGTGCTCCTGTAGAAGAGTGGGAAGACTGGCAGGATTATGAGGAACCTGTAGATACGCCACCTGCTCAGGCAAGTCCTCAAGCGAGTTCATCCTATTCGAGTTCGTCCTACAATTCCCAAACCTATATTCAGGAGCCAGAGGAACGGGAGGAGTGGGAGGACTGGGAAGAGGAGCCGGATGCGCCTCCCCCAAGTCCTGCTCAGCCGCAGCGAACGGACTATGAGGTGCGTCGAGATCCCAAAACTAGCTATCAGTCGGGTTCGGTCTATTCCTACAGCTATCGGGAGCCGAGTGACTCTGGCGTGGGTAAAACCGAATCGGTGTATGACGCAGACTACCGGGTAATCATTCCGCCCGCGCGATCGCTCGATGAACTGGATAATGAACCTGCTTCCCATCAAGACTTGGACGAGGAAGATTGGAATTTTGAGGACGATTTTGAGGATGAAGGCGATCGCCCCCGTCGTTAATCCCTAATGCCCACAAAAGCGACCTGTAATCTTGCCATAATCTCGATAAACTAAATCTTAAGAATTTGCTGTGGCAGGAACAATGGCAGGATCTTCATACGAAATTAACCCACTCAGCGATGTGACCGAGAAGCATCTGTTGAAGGGGGTCAACCTCTATCTGGTTGGCATGATGGGGGCAGGCAAGACAACCATCGGACGCATTTTGGCAAAACGGCTGAAGTATCGCTTTTTTGATACTGATGCCATGATTGAGCAGTTAACTGGAAAGTCAGTGTCGGAAGTCTTTGCCGAGTCAGGCGAAGAAGCATTTCGGCGGATTGAGACGCAGGTATTGTCAGAATTATCGGCTTACACAAGACTGGCGATCGCCACCGGAGGTGGCATTGTGCTTCAGCGGCAAAACTGGAGCTACTTGCATCACGGCATTGTGGTTTGGCTAGACGTGCCCATCGATCAGCTTTACCTGCGGCTCAAGGGCAACACGACCCGCCCACTGCTGCAAACCCCCGACCCGATGCAAAAGCTGCAAACCCTCCTGGAACAGCGACAGCACCTCTATGCTCAGGCTGACGTGCGCGTCAGAATCAATGGCAGCGCTCCGCCTAGCTATGTCGCCAGTCGAGTTTTGGAAGAAATAGACAAAACAATCAAACCGAGCGATCGCCGTTCACCTAAAAGTTAAATCCGACAAAGTTAAATCTGACATTGTTGAGTGTGGCAACCTCCTCTAAACTGCATTCAACCCCTTCACAAAATTCAGTTGCCGATGATCAGCGAAGACTATCTCGATAGTGAATATATCCAAAAAGCCGAAGCAACTCGTGTCCGAGTCCTGAGTGAAGCCCTGCCCTACATTCAGCAGTTTGCCGGACGTACTGTAGTGGTCAAGTATGGCGGCGCAGCAATGAAAGACAGCATGCTCAAAGCCAAAGTGATGCGAGATATTGTGTTTCTGGCTTGCGTCGGCTTGCGTCCTGTTGTGGTTCACGGTGGCGGACCCGAAATCAACTCTTGGTTGGGCAAATTAGGCATTGAGCCGCAATTTAAGAACGGGTTGCGGGTAACGGATGCTGCCACAATGGACGTGGTGGAAATGGTGCTGGTCGGTCGAGTCAACAAAGAAATTGTGTCCCTGATCAACCAGGCAGGAGGCTCTGCGATCGGGCTGTGTGGCAAGGATGCCAATCTGATTAAGGCACGTCCCCAAAATGACGCAGGAATCGGTTTTGTAGGGGATGTCAGCAGCATTGATGCCAGCGTCCTGGAATCCTTGGTGAATTCCGGCTACATTCCGATTGTCTCTAGTGTGGCAGCGGATGATACGGGACAGGCTTACAACATTAATGCTGACACCGTGGCAGGTGAACTGGCGGCAGCACTGGGTGCAGAGAAGCTGATTTTATTGACTGACACACCCGGAATTTTGCAGGACTATCACGATCCGTCTAGCCTGATTGCCAAACTGGATATTCAACAAGCTCGTCAGTTAATTGAATCGGGGGTCGTGTCAGGCGGAATGATTCCTAAAGTGAATTGCTGTGTGCGATCGCTCGCTCAAGGAGTCCGAGCGGCCCACATCATCGACGGACGCATTCCCCACGCTCTGCTGCTAGAAATCTTTACTGACGCTGGAATTGGCTCCATGCTAGTTGCATCAGAATTTATGTCTTGAGCATCCTCCGACAAGGCTAGAGAGAATCGCCCGAAACGGCTAAAGACGTTCCATTAGAACCTTCATACAATGATGGAGGTCTAATTTATAACATTTCCCAAGTTGTGCATCACGTTCGCGACTGGCGAGTGTGACCAGAACGGCAATTCATCACCTCTACCCCTCTCTTCCTCAACTTCCCTATGCCCAGCTACTCTGCTATCACCTCAGCTGTAGTCCGTGACATCAAAGCCCGTGAAGATGCATTGCCCGTCCGCAATGAAGCCTGTCGCTCTCGCTTTTATTTTCAACCTGCGCCTGCTGCCAAAACCTGTCTGTTTTTTCATGGCTTTACGGCTGGACCATATCAGTTTGTGCCAATGGCAGAAGCACTGTTTCGGGCTGGGTACAACGTCCTAATTCCGCGAATGCCAGGACACGGATTAGCGGGTGATTGGGGTAAAGATAATCCACCCCCGCTGCCCACCAAAGCCGAAGATTACCAAAAGTTTGCTTTGCAGTGGCTTCAGCTCGCCCAAACGCTGGGTGGGCAGGTTGTGGTGGGTGGCTTATCGGGCGGGGGAACGTTGGCGGGTTGGCTAGCCGTAGAGCGTCCTCAAGTGATTTCTCGTGCCGTTTTGTATGCTGCATTTCTCAGCAGTAGCAGTAAGGTCATTGACCTGTTTGTTCGCAATCTCGACTCTTACAACGAGTGGGTGAATCCCAAGCCTGAGGCAGCGCGATATGGCTACAACGGATTTATGATTCCGGCGCTGCGAGTGTTCTTGTTGATGGGAACGGATATTTTGAAGCGATCGCGTCGAGGTCCGATTGCCCCCACGTTTGCAATTTCCAGTGAAAGTGATATTGCAGTGGGCAATCATGATCACCGATCGCTATTTGAGTCAGGCGTTAAATATCAGCCCAAATGCTGGTATCAGCGATTTGACCGAATTTTGGATATTCCTCACACGATGTTGACGCTGGAGGAAGGCAACAATTACCAGGATCTCTTGATTGCGATGACTAAAGCCTACGTCGAGAGCGACCTGACCTGGGCAGAAGTGGAGGACATTGGCTATTGCATGACTCGCGGCAAAACGTTTGACATAGCCGTGTCGGAGCTTAACCTGGCACAAAAAGTCTCACGCGATATGCCTGCCATGATGACGATGGTAGATAAACGGGCGATCGCCATGTCCCGGGGTCCTCGCTCTAGGGGCGATCGCTAACGTTCTATCTTGATTGAACCTACGCTGCTAACGTATCCGAATCGTTCTAGTATTAACCCGGTCAGAGTTGATGATGACTGGATTGATCAATGTCGAGTCGATGATCGTTGAGTCAACAATGACTGGATTCCTTAACGTCGAGCCGCTAGAAGAGCAGTTCACCAGCCCTGAAGTAGGACGCTCATTAATTGGAGTCACGCCGTAATAGGGATAGCAGTAGCGTTCTGTGCGAAGGATAGTCGTCCGAGACGAGTAGTCATCGTAGATTACAGAAGGTCTAACTCGAATCGTGCCATTCCCGCGAATGATAACTGTGTCGGCCACTGCGGAGGAGGCATCAATGGCTAAAGCAGCGGCACCCAACGCTAGAGTACTGAGAGTTAGCAAGGGCTTATGCCAACTAGAGCGGAGCGGATTAAGAGCTTGGAGCATTGGTCTACCTCAAGAGTCCATCAACAAAAAACGATCCTTCAATATTCCGTTCCCAAGCTTGACTTGGGAATGCCTTTAAAGTGTCTCTGCCATTTGGTTCCTGGAGGCAGAGCTTCTCACCCTCCATTTCAAGACGAAGCCTTGAAACGAGTTTTTGCATCGGGTAGAGTTCGCCCTAATTTCAATTTTAGGTTTTAGATTGGCAACTGCCTGCCCCAACCTAAAATCCGTTGCCCTTTAAAATTGAAGTAGCGATCGCATTGACTCGATCCTTAACCGAATTCTTGACTGAGTAAATCGTGAGTTCAGAAAACCTAGAAGCTGCAAAAGTGCAGTACCAGACGGGCAAAGCGGCCTTCGAGCGAGGGGCATACCGCCAGTCGGTTCAATGTTTAGAGAAAGCTGCCAGCCTGGTAGCGAGAAACACCGCCTTTGGTGGGGAGGTGCTGGTCTGGCTAATCACTGCCTACGAGGCCGCAGGACAGCGCCAAGAGGCGATCGCCCTTTGTGAAACGGTCAGCCGCCATCCCGACTATGAAACCCGTAAGCAAGGCAAGCGCCTGCTCTACATCCTCAAAGCCCCCCTACTCAAGACCCGTCCCGAATGGCTGAGCGAAATTCCTGACCTGGCAGCCCTAGACGAGTCTGAAGGCAACAAAGGCGGCACAAGCTACCCCACTCCTGCCAAACGTCCATCTCGTCCGCGCCCTCAACCTAACCCCGAACCGATTGATCTGAGCCAGGTCAACACCAAAGATAATGCTTTCATTTGGGTGGCGCTAGCGGCGATCGCCCTCACCATAGGGAGCCTGCTTTGGTTTAGTTAAGATCTGAATACTTCCCTTGCCCATTACCCCCCGAACATTGTGAGCGATTCTACCTTAGAGCAAATTTTGAAATTGGCTGCCCCACGAACTGAGTCGGCAGAAGTGTATTACCTGTCTAGCCAAGACACGCCAATTGAGTTTGAGAATAATCGGCTGAAAGCACTGCAAACTAAAGCCTTAAAAGGTGTAGCACTGCGGGTAATTTGCAATGGCAGGTTGGGGTTTGCTAGCTCAACTGACCTGACTCGACTCGAAGATTTGGTCGATGCGGCGGTGCAAACGGCAGAAATCGGCAGTGTGGCCGAGTTTAACTTTGCTGATGAACTGCATAGTCAGAATGGTGCGGGTAACTCGGGCTATGTGCCGCCTGCGACTCAGGAACTGGTGGAAGTGGGCGATCGCCTGATCCAATCGGTTCACGATTACAATTCAGAGATTCTCGTAGACGTCGGTTTTCACGTCCGCTCCGGGCAAGCAAAAATCGCTACCAGCAAGGGCGTGTATGCAGAGCGGGCTAGCCAGACGACCAGCGCCAGCATTTCAGGAAATTTAGTGCGCGGTGAAGACTTTCTTCAGGCATACAGCTACGATGTGGGGCGCGATCGCATCCCTGACTATGACCGCATTCTGGCAGAACTGCTGCAGAAATATCGCTGGGCAGAGCAAAATGCCAACATTACCAGCGGCTCTTTCCCGGTGCTGTTTACCCCCAGAGCAGCAGCCAGTTCGCTAGGTGGCTTATTTGAAACGGTGCTTTCGGGTCAGGTTGTGGCACAAAAGGCTTCACCGCTAGCCGATAAAGTTGGCGAGACGCTGTTTGACAAGCGCCTGACCGTGTTTGAAGATCCCACGATCGGCGTTTCTGCCTGTGCGTTTGATGATGAAGGTACGCCGACTCGCCGCAAAGCTTACATTGACCAGGGTACAGTCAAAGGATTTTACTGGGATCGTCGCTGGGCTGCCCGTACTGAAACGGAGCCGACTGGCAATGGCTTTCGGGGTGGATTGTCGCGTCCCGGCCCTGATATGGTGAATTTCTGCGTTGCTCCGGGTGGCACTTCTACCGAAGACTTGATTGCCAGCATGGATGAAGGACTGATTGTCGATCAGGTTTTGGGTGCAGGACAGTCAAACCAGCTTGCTGGAGAGTTTTCGGTCAACCTGGACTTGGGCTACAAGGTGGAAAAGGGCAAAATTGTCGGTCGGGTCAAAAATACGATGGTCGCAGGTAATATTTTTGAAGCCTTCCAACACCTGGCTGACCTAGGAAGTACTCCAGAGTGGGTCGGCGGAGGGGCTTACCTGCCAAGTATGCTGTTCCAGCAGCTAGGAGTAGCTGCTCGACAAGGTTAGAGCCGTTTGAGGCGGGGTACGACGGGGAGGGGCGAAGCATTTGGCCGCAAAATTTTGATGATTGCAGCACATCTTTACTGAATGCGTTGCCCCTACGAAATCTCCTACACCCATTTTCCAACCACTACTCGAATCGTGCCGTCTTCTAGAATTTCCTCTTCTTCAATGGTGAAACCTTGCGTGGGAGCAGTTGCTATGAGGGTGTGATAGCCATAGCGTTGGGTTAACTGGTTGAGCCACTGTTGCGAATATTTGGAGCGATCGTATTCAGAAATGATTGCTTCAAAGGTGCCGTCAGCTTGACGCTGAAAACCAATGTCATTGCTAAGCGGACCAATGTAGCGTCGTCGAACAATTATTTCAGCCGCTTGTGGACGAATATCGCCCCGATAGCCATAAAGATGCTCGGCAGTGTCAAACACTTCAACCTGCCCTAAACCCATATCTGCTAAAGCTTTGATCAGTGCATTTTGATCCTTGAGCTGAGTTTTGATGCAGGTGAAGTGTGACATAGCGAAAAGAGGAATGAAGAACTAAAACTCAGTTCCAAAATAGCTCAATCGACTTCCAAAGATTGAATTCCTTACTGTAAGGTATATCGCTTCAATTCTTCGGTAAGCTGCACATCTTTAGAGGCTGTTCTGGCTCCAGCTTCAGCAGCCCAGCGTTTGAGTGCTTCGATTTGGTGATG
The DNA here is from genome assembly GCF_014696015.1 of Oculatella sp. FACHB-28. NCBI lineage: Bacteria > Bacillati > Cyanobacteriota > Cyanophyceae > Oculatellales > Oculatellaceae > Oculatella > Oculatella sp. FACHB-28. The sequence continues at coordinate 27,018 of NZ_JACJPJ010000086.1, forward strand.
GGCGATCGCCGCTAGAGGCACCGTTTCCTCGATCGCCATAATAATGTCTTCTGTGGTGAAGTCCTGTCGCTGTCCAGGTTTACCCTGACCAAATGCCCGATGCATTCCGTCAATCACCACCTGTTCGATTTCTGCACCACTAAAGTTTTTGGTTTGCCGAGCTAGCAGGCTCAAATCAAATTCTCGCAGCCGATTGGGACGAAGTCGCTGCAAATGCACCTTAAAAATTTCCTCACGCTCTGGCTCAGTTGGCAGATTCAGAAAGAAAATTTCGTCAAATCGTCCTTTTCGCAGCAGTTCAGCAGGCAGAATTTGCACATTGTTTGCCGTGGCGACGATGAAAACAGGAGCCGTTTTCTCTTGCATCCAGGTAATTAGGCTGCCAAAGACGCGACGGCTAGTGCCAGAGTCTCCATCTGCACCGCTAGTAATGTTGCCAAAGGCTTTGTCGATTTCGTCAATCCAGAGAACACAGGGGGCGATCGCCTCTGCAAGCTGAATCATCTGTCTCGTCCGGTTCTCACTTTCGCCTACGATACCGCCAAACAGCCGTCCAGAGTCCAACCGCAGCAGGGGTAAGCGCCATTCGTGGGCGATTGTTTTGGCAGAGAGCGACTTGCCCGTACCCTGAATGCCAACCAATAGCACACCTTTGGGGTTAGGAATGCCGAACCGCCGAGCCTCTTCAGTAAACACCCCCTGTCGCATCCGTACCCAAAGCTTTAGATTTTCTAGCCCGCCGACACTTTTGAGCGAATCCTGAGTTGTAAAAAATTCCAAAATCTCAGTTTGACGAATGGCTTGCTTTTTTTCCTCCAGCACATGCACGATGTCCGTCTCATTCACCTGCTCTTTTGCAGCAATAGCCTTTGCCAAAATCCGCTGAATTTTAGTTCGGCTCAAACCCAGACAAGCTTTTACAAGCTGCTCTTTGGACAAACCTGAAATCTTTAGGTTTTCGGGCGCTATTCCTTGTGAAATAAGGTAATCAATTTCCTGGGCAGTGGGCAATGGAAAATCAATTACAGTGATTTCTTGCACTAGCTCAGGCGGCAAAGCTAGCGTATGGCTGAGTAAAACAATGGTTTTACGGTTGCGCTTTAGCTCTCGCGCTAGATTTTTTAGCGCTCGTACAATGGGCGCACTTTTTTCACTGATTGAGCTATTTAGAAATGGATGCAGATCTCGCAGCACAAAGATAGCGACTTCTTCGACATCTGCCTTGCCAATTCGACTTAGCGCACCCATGAGCGAACCCTTGTCTGAGCCGCTGTCCTCCCAACCGCACACAATATCCCACAGCAACAGCTTTCGCGCTGGCTGAGCCTGAACCGCAACCTGACGCAAAACTGCCTCAACGGGTTCTTCTTCGGCAGCCACGATGTAGAGTAAAGGGTAGCGTGCCCGAATCAGCAAATCTAGCTGCTCGACCAAATCTTGGTGAGGACTGTAGGAATTGAAATCCGAACGCTGAGAATGAGTCATTGAACATTGATGCCTAGAATTTAGGATTGCCTAGAATTTAGCCACTGGACAGCGCCAACCTATCCTAGCTTCTACCCATGAGCTACATCCTCAAAAACCCTGGAATCGTTTGGAATCTGGTGCTACAGCATCTCCAGATGACGAGTTTGACGCTGGTTATTGCCGTGGCGATCGCCCTCCCCTTAGCGCTGCTGATCACCCGCTATCGCTGGCTAAACGTTCCAGTTCTGGGAGTGCTGGGGATTCTCTACACGGTTCCCAGTTTGGCACTGATTATTCTGCTGGTGCCGATTTTTGGACTGGACGCACAGTCAGTCATTGCGGCAATGGTGATCTACACACAGGTGATTCTGGTAAGAAATCTGGCAGTCGGGCTGCAATCGATTAAGCCAGCCATTTTAGAAGCAGCCAGAGGCATGGGAATGAGTCTTTGGCAGCGCTGGTGGCGAGTTCAGGTACCGCTGATTTTGCCCATCTTCTTGGCGGGGCTGCGAATTGCAGCGATCGTAGCGATCGCCATTGCCACCATTGGCGCAAAGTTTGGGGCAGGCGGGTTAGGCACCCTGCTGTTTGACGGAATCAACCAGGCTGGGCGCTACGACAAAATCTGGGCAGGGGCGATCGCCGTCTCCCTACTCGCCTTCATCATCAATGGTGCATTGCTAGCCCTAGAATGGGCAGCAAATCCCGGTAGACGCATTCAACAAACTACTCGTGCTCAAAAGAGACAGTTAGATAAGTTGCCCAATCCGAGCTAGAGATCCTTCACGCAAACACTTGCTGATAATCGCATCTTTGCTTGTGATTCAGCTCAACCCGTAGGTGGCTGTAGAAATCTTTGCAATGTTCCTAACCCGATTTCAGCTAATAGTGCCAGAAGCGCAACTGGGATCGCTCCAACCAACAAAACAGAATTGTCGTAAAGGGCAAATCCTAAGACAATGAAACTTCCTAGCCCGCCTGCTCCAATGAAAGCTGCAAGGGTGGCGCTAGCAATCACTTCCACGGTTGCCGTTTTGATCCCAGCGATAATCACGGGCAACGCCAGTGGAATCTCGACCAGGCGAAGTACCTGTCCCGGAGCCATTCCCATGCCGTAAGCAGCTTCTCGGATCATCGGGTCGATGTTACGAAAGGCGACATCGGTGCTAATTAAGATGGGGGGCATGACTAGCAGGGTAAGGGCGATCGCCGCTGACTGAAAACTCAGCCCAAAATAGGGAATTGCCAGAAATAGAATCGCCAGACTGGGGATCACCCGCAGCGCATTAAAGCCATTGATCAGAACCGTGGACGCTGAACGCGATCGCGCGCTCCACAACCCCAGCGGCAAACCCACAATCAGTCCAATCGCCAGCGGCACCAGCACCAGCAAAAAGTGTTGTCTCAGTGCAGTAACTAACTCGCCTACGTTGGTAGCGGCATATTCGTAAGCCTGAGCAAACACTTCCACGGTTGCGCTCCCTCTACATCGACCAACTACACTAACCAGCCTGTTTCGTCATTGTCATGGCGCTGCTGATGCACCTGAGCTGACCGTTGCAGTATCTTACCCACGTTGTCAGACTGCTGGTCGCACCAGAGCCGAATGGCAGACTCAATCGCTTGATTGCGATCGCCCGTCAACCGATCTAACCGCTCTAAAAGCTCAGCCTCTATTTTGATCACAACCTGCTGCTTGCCTGAATCGGAATGCATTCTAAAACCTGATCGCTCTACCAAATCGCTCTACCGGCACGTCCATCACTTTATCCTATGGCAAAGACCCGTATTAAGAATCGCATCAACTTGTTTAGAAACACATCAATTTATAGCAATGCCTTTCTCTCCAGGGCAGTCTAGAAAATAAGCGACAGAATTATCACGCTCCGCCTAAATTTAAACCTCTTATCTAGCTAATCCCCTAAACTTAGAGTCGCTTTAACTAGCCACCTTTCCCGCATTTGCAGGTAGGGTCTTTAGCCCTCAGTTTGGATCACACTCTTCACTTGATCTCAGCTTGTTATGCATACTCTCAATCGAATTTTGGAGCAAAAAGTTTTAGAGGCAGATGGTAGCTACCTTGATGCTCAAGGGCTTCAACCCCTAGAGCACTATCTTCAAAGCTATACAACTCGCCTGGAAACTTATCAGTACTTACGTGACCAAAACCAAAAGCTGGTTTTACAAGCACTGCGAAAACTAGCCCAAGTTTATCCAGAACTGATTCAGAAACATGGGCAGCGCTGTCAATACGACATGACAGAAGTGCTTCGTTATGTTGCTCTATCAATCTTACGGGACGATGAAATTTTCTTCAAAGAGCAGATGATGTCCTGGTTGGACACCATTCTCGTGGCCCACAAGAAAAATGCTCAATGTATGGTGGCCTATCGTTATCTTCAAGAAGCGATTCACACCAACTTACCCGCTATAAGCAGTAGCTTGGTTCGCCCCCACTTAGAGAGCGTCATTACCTCTCTCCAATCTCACGCTTAAATTTACGCTTTCCTAACCACACCTGCGATCTTCAGCCATTCCATTCAACCCTAAACGCAATCAATGGAGCGGTCTTTCGCATGGAAAATGTTACCCCAGTTACAGTTAGTCGCCATTCTCCAGTTGAAGAACGGCAATCTGCGCTGCATCAGATTTATCAACAAGTTCTCGAACGACAGCCCTACAGTTTCGAGCGAAGAAGTCTGGCGCAAGCAGAGAAAAACTTTCTCACCGATAAGATTGGAGTACGGCGATTTCTTAAAGAATTAGGTCAGTCTGAAGCTTATCTTAAAGCGTTTTATTTTAATTGCTCTAACCTAAAATTCCTGGATTGGTGCTTTAAGCATTTCATGGGTCGCGCACCGTTTGACCAGGCGGAGATTGAGCTTTACAGCAACATTTTGCTAAAGCAAGGAGTAAAACAAGTCATTATGGCCCTGCTCGATTCGGAAGAATATCGCAAGGCGTTTGGCTGTTTTACCGTTCCCTATCCCCGGCAGCAAAAGCAGTACGAATCTCCTAAGGCATATCTGGAGTCGAGTCTGCTGAATCATGAATATTTTGGGCAACGGGGCTGGGTTGTACCAACGCTTTACTGGCGACAGTTGGGGCTAAATTGTGACGCTGGAGTATGCCGACACCCAGAAGCTGATGAGTCACATATACCCGTTTCCTCAACTGCGGAAATGCTACAAGCAGAGCTACTATCACTGCTACGAAAGATGGACGTTGCTCAAGCAAAACAAATCATTGGCTCTCTGTCACCCCAGCAGCGAGAACTGCTGAGACGATCGCTGCGAACTTAGGATTAGTCGCTGTAGCCCCATAAATCAGAGTAGGGGCAAAGAAGCACTGCCATTTGCAGAAGCTACGAAGAAGCAGCAGAGAACACAGCCGTAGAGCCTTCTAAGCTCATAGAGTGACTGTCCTTCATAAAATCGCGGTCTCGCATCATTTGATATAGATTGATGTCTGACTCTAGCAAACACGCATGACCGCTATTGGGCAAAATCAAGACTCTTGCATTCGGAAGATGTCGCGCCAAGATCTGCACTTCTGAGGCAGAAGACAGAAGGCGATCGCGCCGACTGCCAATTAGCAAAACAGGCTGTTTTAGCTGCTTTAACTGATTGGCAGTAACCCTGAACTCGCGTAAGAGCGACAGCCGCCAAATAGATGCCTGCTGGGGAACTGATAGCATTGCTTCGATTAGGGCACGGCGATCGCCTGCCTCAATTTGCCCTAACGATGACAGAAAAGGCAACAATCCATAGCAGGACAACTCATATAGAGGCTCTGGCAGCCATTGAGTAACTAGCGATCCCCATTGCATCCAGGGGCGACGGGCAAAAGAAGAGGCAGGGTTAACTAGAATAATTCGATGAAACAATTGGGGCGATCGCAACGCTACTTTCATTGCCAGACAGCCGCCAAACGATTCTCCACAGAGGTAAATTGGGCGGTGATGCTCTCCTTCCAATTCCGTCCGAATTAGTGCCAAAACCTGTTCGGCAAGCTGATCCCAGCCTGTCATGTCGGTTGGGGGAATTGCCAAACAGCGAATATCAAAAGTAGGTTCCAAGCCTTCGGTCTGCACACGCAGCAGTTCACCCGTGCCATCTAAACCGGGAAGGAAAACAAACAAAGGCGCTTCAGGTTTAGTTTTGCGAGGAGTGCGGAAATAAACCTGACGAGGAATTGCTGACATGTTAATAACCCTGGCTTAACAAGCTGCTGATTTCTGAATGGCAATGAGCGGTTAAGTCTGCGACGACTGTTCTTGCCTGCTTTCCCTGATAACTCTGGCGCTGAGACGCTGTAATCCACAAAGGTCGTCCCACCAAAATATGTACCCGCTGGTAAACCACCATCGGGTGCCAACCGTCCTGGTCAAATAGCGGTTCGGATGGGTCAAACCAGCTCAAAAGCTTGAGTGGAACTGCAGAATTGGTACTTTCCTCGTAAGAGGCGATCGCCACTGGCAAAACCGCCAGCTCTTGAATTGGGGCACGTAAAGCTAAATGAGCAAAGCCACGATGAAACTCCCCTAACTTTTCTGCTGCTGTGACCTGAATCATCGGCTGTGCCCCTTCTGGAAACACACCTACAGCCTGTTTAGTTTGCAAAAGTCGGGTCGCCTGATCAAAAAACGCCTGTTGACGCTGTTGGGGTGCATCTAACGGAAAACAGCCCATTCGCGTCACCACCTCGCGCATTAAAGGTACTTGCCCCATGTAGTGATGACAGGCAAACCGAATCGGGCGATTAATCGCCGCCATCAGCAGGGGCGCATCCATAAAGCTGCGATGATTGCTCACAACTAGAATCGCACTACTCTGCGGAACCTGATCTTGGTGATATGCAAACAGCCGGGTTCCTAAGACAGTAAGCAGTTGGCGGGAGATGAACAGAGGATCATGCAGCAACATACGTAACCATCAAAACTATCCTGCTAACTCGTCGCTGGCGAAACATGGAATCAACTACCATGTCCACGAATTCAGTAGCTTGAGGAGGCTAAGACGGAGAAAAAAGCAAATTTGACTTTCAACCTCAACCCAGAAGCACTAGAATTAGTACGAGCTTAATATTAATTTACACTATCAAATTAACCTCTAGCCCTAGAGATCGATAGATTCTCAAGCTCTTGCTCTAGTCCTCTGGAATGATTTTCATCCGTTTTTAAATTGCTCATACCCTTCCACAACCTCTCGTCCTATTTTGAGCAATATTAGTCCTCGTTCACTCTAATTTGAGCAATATCTGAGCATCCGGTTACCGTGACTGAGTTAACTTAAGATTTTTTGCATTATTTTGAGTAAAGTTTACGCATAAAATGAGAATGTTTACACTCCAACTATCACATTGAATTACGTGCTACTCCTAGTGTCAGTTCAATGCGTCTAAGCTGGAAGAGCTAAGGTAAACATAAGCGATACAGCATCCGTGTACTAGTTTTCTTTGTTTAATAGCTGATGACGGCTTTTAGGAGTACGGTTTAAGATTTCCATGAGTTCTACCGCTACGGGCAATCATACCTTTTCAATAACTACACCGATTTACTATGTAAATGATGTACCTCACATTGGCAGTGCTTACACCACGATTGCAGCCGATGTGATTACTCGTTTTCATCGTCTTCAAGGAATTCCTGCCCTGATGATCACGGGTACGGATGAGCATGGACAAAAGATTCAACGTACTGCCGAAGCATTAGGGCGATCGCCCCAAGACCATTGCGACTTGATTGCAGGTAGCTTTCAAGACCTCTGGAAGCTGTTAAACATCCAGCCCGATCGATTTATTCGCACAACCTCACCCCGCCACGAGGCGATTGTGCGAGAGTTTTTTGATCGAGTCTGGCAGAATGGCGATATTTACATGGGGCAGCAGCAGGGCTGGTATTGCGTTTCTTGTGAAGAATTCAAGGAAGAGCGAGACCTTTTAGAGGGGCACCGCTGTTCGATTCACACCAACAAGGAAGCGGAATGGCGCGATGAGCAGAATTATTTCTTCCGTCTATCTAAATATCAGGGTCCATTAGAGGCGCTTTACCAGCAGCAGCCTGACTTCATTCAGCCTGAGAGTCGTCGCAACGAGGTGCTGAGCTTTGTAGAACGTGGTCTTCAGGATTTCTCAATTTCACGAGTCAGTGTGGATTGGGGTTTCCCGGTGCCCGTTGACCCCAAGCACACGATCTATGTTTGGTTTGATGCGCTGCTAGCCTACATTACGGCTCTGCTTGAGCCCGACGATGAGCCGACGCTAGACAACGCCTTGTCTCGCTGGTGGCCAATGAATCTGCACCTGATTGGCAAAGACATTTTGCGGTTTCATGCGGTTTACTGGCCGGCTATGTTAATGTCGGCAGGGGTATCTATCCCAAGACAGGTTTTTGGTCACGGTTTTTTGACCAAGGACGGGCAGAAGATGGGTAAGACGCTGGGAAATACGCTTGACCCGGTAGAACTGACAAATCGTTATGGCTCCAATGCTGTTCGATACTATTTCCTCAAGGAAATTGAATTTGGGCGGGATGGTGATTTTAACGAAACTCGATTTATCAATATCCTCAACGCTGATTTAGCCAATGATTTGGGCAATCTGCTCAATCGCACCCTAAAGATGGCGCAGAAATATTGCGATCGCCGCGTCCCCAACGTTTCTGCTGAAGATATCTCTACCGAAGATATCCTCAAGTCGAAGGGTTTAGCTCTTAGTAATCAGGTCATTCAGGCATATCAATCTTTAGCATTTAGCCGTGCTTGCGACAGCATCCTGGCTCTAGTTCGAGCTAGCAACAAGTACGTAGATGAGCAAGCCCCCTGGACGCTTTACAAAAAGGGGGATCAGGCTGCGGTCGAACGGGTCCTGTACAGCGTTTTAGAGTCCGTTAGGCTGGCGGCTTATTTGCTGTCGCCCATTATTCCTGACATCAGTACTGCAATCTACCAACAGCTCGGTTTTTCTGTTGACTTTAACAATCGGGATACAAATGCCCTTGTCCCGTTTACGATCCACACCGATTGGGGAACTCTACCAGCTAATCAGTTGCTCGGTGATCCCCAACCCATTTTTCAACGGCTTGAGCCTCCGCTTTAGATCCACTTTAGACCTGATTTCTGCTTTATATTAAGCGATCGCCCCTATCAGCCTAAATTCTTTCAGCTCTATAAACTATTCACTTTTTCATAAAATGAGGTCTTAAAACCATGTTTAATAATGTAGAAAATGACTCTGTTTTTACACCAGAGCAGGTATTAGAAAATCGCGGACGAGTAGCCATTTTCATCGACGGCTCGAATTTGTTTTATGCCGCCCTACAGTTGGGAATTGAGATTGATTACACTAAGCTGCTTTGCCGTTTGACGGCTGGCTCTCGGCTGTTGCGCTCTTTCTTTTACACCGGAGTCGATCGCACCAATGAAAAGCAGCAGGGTTTTCTGCTATGGATGCGCCGTAATGGTTATCGAGTAATTTCCAAGGATTTAGTACAACTACCCGATGGTTCAAAGAAGGCAAATTTGGACGTTGAAATCGCAGTAGACATGATGGCATTGGTTGGCGCTTATGACACAGCCATTCTCGTCAGCGGCGACGGTGATCTTGCCTATGCAGTTGATGCAGTCAGCTATCGCGGAGTACGCGTCGAAGTTGTTAGTCTTCGCTCGATGACTAGCGACAGTTTGATCAATGTTGCCGATCGCTACATCGATTTAGATAACATCAAAGAAGATATCCAGAAAACGCCCCGACAAAACTACACCTACCGTCCCCTCTCTAGCATCGGCATTACAGACGACCAGACTGAAGGTTAAAAGAATGCGTCTCAAACCATTGCCCTTGAGTCGGTCCGTAGCGTGGTCGCTTGTTGTTCTAATGCTGTTGGTCACCCTTCCTGGATGCAGGAGGGGCAATCGGGCATCTGAACAACTCGCAGAAGACAGTTCTGCGGTGCAAAACCTGGAAAGTAACCTGACGTTTAACAACATCACCCTAAACCAGGCAGACGACCAAGGGCAAACGCTCTGGAAGATTGAAGCGGATCAAGCGACTTACAGTCAGGATCAACAGGTTGCTAGAGTTGAAAACCCTGAGGGAGAGCTATTTCAAGACGGTAAAGCCGTTTTCCAAATCCGTGCCCAGAGCGGAGAAGTGCAGCAAGATGGGGAAAAAGTTGTTCTAAACGGACAAATTGTAGCCACAGATTTGCGGGATGGAATGGTGTTGCGGGGCAATCAGCTAGAGTGGCGTCCTGAGGAGGATCTGCTGGTTGTGCGAAACAATCTCAGTGCAACCCATCCTCAGCTTAGAGTTTCAGCAACAGAAGCGCGAGCCTACAGTCGAGATCGCCGAGTAGAGCTATTAGGCAAAGTGGTTGCGACTTCACGTGACCCAGCTTTGCGGCTCAATGCTGAGCATTTGACCTGGAGACTACAAGACCAAAGGATTGTGAGCGATCGCCGCATTCAGGTTGAGCGTCTGAATGGCAATCGAGTAACGGATCGAGCAAACGCCGATCGAGCAGAAGTCAATCTCAAAACCAAAGTTGCTACCCTCAGGCAAAGAGCGAACCTGGCTCTGCAAGACCCTCCAGTGGTAGTCACCAGCAACCTACTGGTGTGGAATCTGCAGAACGAGACTCTAGTTTCCACCCAACCTGTCACAGTGCAGCAGCGTCAACAGCAAATCACTCTAACGGCTGACCAGGGACGCATGGACATCAACCGCAAAATCGTTTACCTGAATCGCAACGTCACAGCAGTCAGCCAGCGCAACCAGTCAGAACTGGATTCAGATAGCTTGACGTGGAATATGAACAACCAACAGGTTGTCGCTGAAGGGAACGTAACCTACAACCAGTCTAATCCGCCGCTGAATTTGCGAGGTCCTAGAGCCGTTGGTAGGCTTCAGGACCGAACAGTTGTTGTGAGCGGTGGGCGAGTCGTTACAGAGATTATTCCTGGAAGTATTAATTGAGTTAGCTCATTAAGCAGAAACAGGATGCTGTCCATAAAATGGTAAGACGGTTGACCAGTCAGGGCGCAATTCTTGTTGCCAGCCAAGGTGAGCTAACTCCAGCAAACTCGTAGCAGTCATTCCTAAACCGCCTTCAGCTTGAATCAAGCGACAGGGACGTGTCCAGGTCGGTAACATCTGCTGCCATTTTTCCTCCGCCATAACGGTATCTGGCAGAAGCTCAACTAGTCCTGCATCACTAATGCCATAGATGGCAACAAACAGCTCTCCTCGCTGGGCACGCATTTGTACGGCTACATCAGTCCTACTAGCTTGATCAATCAAAGCAGTAGAACTAGCTTCAACGCTGGCAGGGTTTAAACCAATCGTTTGCGATCGCCCATGCCACGCTACTGCTGCCAGAGATGAAATACCGAAGAGCGGAAGATTAAGCTGCTGTGCCAAAGTTCGAGCGGCAACGACACCAATTCGCGTTCCAGTGAAGCCGCCTGGACCTTTAGCAACAGCAATGTACTGTAGATCTGCCCAGGTTTGAGGTTGCATAAAGTCGATCAAATATTGATGTAGGTGACTGGAGAGCGATCGCCCCAAATCCCAATGCTGCGATCGCCCTTCTCCAGCAAAGTTGCTTAACGCCAACCCTAAATCAGAACTACTAGTATGAATCGCCAATCCATAGCTGCTCAACTGTTATTGCTCCCTTTCATGCTTAAACGGTAAGTGATAAATCAGAAGGAATTCTTCACCCCTCATCCTGCTTACCTATCCTCCTGCCAAATCTTTATTTTCCGATCCCAGCCGCCGCTGGCAAACATTCTTCCGTCCGAGCTAAAGGCGATCGCCGTTACGTTTCCAGTATGTCCCTCAAGGTCACATAACCGTTTCCCAGTTTCAAGCCGCCAAATTCTTACCTTTTTGCCACTGCCACTAACGAGCCTTGCCCCATCAGGGCTAAACGCAATAGAGCGGATACCTGCGCCACCAGAAGCTTCTTTAGAAAATGTATTGAGAACCCCTCCTGTACCCAAGTCCCAAAGTTTAATCGTATCTGCATAACAGGCGGCAAGCGTTTTCCCATCCGGGTTAAAAGCAAGGGCATAAACAATTTCTAAAACTCCTTTTAGCGTAAGCAGCAATTCCCCCGTATCGACCTGCCACAGGTTAACCACACAGTCATATCCAGCACTGGCAAGAATTTTTCCATCTGGACTAAAGGCGATCGCTTTCACTCCATTAACCCAACCTACATGTCCTCTCAACGTGCGGATTTCCTTCCCTGTACGAAGATCCCAGAGTTTAATTGTGCAATCATCGCTACCACTAGCTAAGATTTGCCCATCAGGATGAATTGCAACAGTAGTTATAGCTCTGGAATGTCCAGCAAAAGTACGAATCTTAGGGCCAGTTTTCAAATCCCACTGCTTAATTGTGTGGTCATAGCTACCGCTAATCAAAAACTGCCCATTTGGGCTGAAGGTTACAGCGCTTACAAAATCCAGATGTCCAGGCAATGTCAGTTTTGCTTGCCCAAGTTGGGGATTCCACAGCCTCACATTTCTGTCCTGACCCACACTAGCTAACGTTTGCCCATCAGGACTAAAAGTCAGCGCCAGAATTGGCGTGAAAACGCTCCACTGCCCCTGCACTGTGCGGGTACACTGCCAAGTGGATGCGACAGGCGAGGTTTGCTCAACCTGATGCAAGGGTGTAACGATGGAAACAGCTCGCGATCTTTGTATCGTTTTTGCCTGTTCCACTAACTCAAGCGAAGATACCGACGGCGAAGACTCAGCAGCGTACAAATCCTGGAGAATCTGATCGGGAGTCTGATAGCGCTTATTGGTTGCCCGCTCTAGCATCTTGTCGAGAATTTGACCGAGGCGATCGCTTACTGGGTAACTCAAATAATCTCGCCAAATCCAAGCATCATCTCCGACACTAAGCAAATCAAACAAGTGCATTCCAGTCAGCAGGTGCACACACACAACCCCCAAGCTGTAAAGATCGCTTGAATATCCGGCTTTGCCAACCGTCTGCTCTGGTGACGCATATCCAGCACTGCCAATCATGGTGCCAGTTCTAGCCAGGGCAGTTTCTGAGGCGCGTTTAGCAGCACCAAAATCAACCAGCACCAATTGTTGATCGACCCTACGCCGAATCATATTTTCAGGTTTAATGTCTCGATGAATGACCTGATGATTGTGGACAAACTTCAGTACAGGCAGAATCGCAATCAAAAGCTGGCGAATCTGAGCTTCATCAAAGCAGCCCACTTCCAACAACTCTTCGGACAAATTGCGTCCATCTACAAATTCCTGAACCAGATATTGAGATTGCTCCTGTTCAAAGTAAGCAATCAGCGCTGGAATCTGAGCATGTTTGCCCAACTCATCCAAGCGGCAAGCCTCTTGACGGAATAACTCCGCCGCCTTGTCACTATCGCGCAGGTGGGGCGTTTGTGGAAAAAACTGCTTAATCACATAGCGCTGATCCGTTGGGTCTTGCTCATCTGTGACTAAAAAAGTTCTGCCAAAGCCGCCCTGCCCAATGGGTTTCAATGCCCGGTAGCGATCGCCCACCAGCAGTTTTGAGCCACAACTCTGACAATACTTCGCCTCAGTAGGGCTATAAGGCTTTTGACAAGCAGGATTGAAACAGTAACTCATGCAAAAGAGTGGCAACGAGAGCGGTGTAGGCAAAAAACACCTACTTTCATCATGAACAACTTTCCTAACTTGTGCAGTTCCATCTCCGTCTAAATACTGCAAGTCCTACAAAACCATCCAAAGACTGCGTATTTCTTGCATTTCAAAGTCAAAGTTACTTTTGTTAGCTTACTTTCTAAACCAGGTTGAAAGCTGCTTTAAAACCTTTCAGTCTGACACCAAGCCAAGCTTCGCTCACAAGAATCTGGAGTTCTAATCTTATGGTTTCAGCAAACGGACAGGGTGCGGCATGTAGCACCGATATCTTGGAGCGATCGCTACCCGTCAAAGACCTACATGGCAACGCGCTTTATTTCCCATCCTCCATCCTAGAGTCACCTCAGAAGCTAGTGATCGTTGATTCCAGTATTGAGAACCACCGCACCTGGATGAAGCAGACTGAAATCAAAACCAAGAAGTTTTTGCTCAATCCCGACTCAGATGGAGTTGAGCAAATTACCCAAATCCTTGACCGACATTCTGAAATCTTTGGACTTCACATCATTTCTAGCGGAACGTCCAACCACCTCTGTCTAGGCAGTACCAAACTCGGACTCCACAACCTCGATCGCTACGCTTGGGATTTACAAGACTGGTGCAGTTCCTTTTCTGCCACAGGTAGCGGAAAGATTGTTCTTTACGGCTGTACTGTTGTAGCTGAAAGTCATGGCTTTGAGTTTGTACACCGCTTCAGTCAACTTACAGGTGTAGATGTCATCGCTTCTAGTACCTAGTTCACAACTTTGCCTTTGAGCTTCATGATCCCTTGATAATCAGGGTTTTCTTGCTTTTGAGGGATAAAAACTGAAGATTATCGGGCATCCTGCAAATAGTTCTGGTGGAAGTACGACCTTAATAGTGCAACCTCATCATGTGCGACATTCCTGATTGCATTAGCCCAAGAGATCTGTTTTGGCTGTGGTATAACCGGGCAACGTTACGCCAGAAGAAGAACGCACGTCAACTTTTCAAGCGGTTTGTTACAGCCGCAGAAACTGAACGGGTGCTTCAGGTAATGTTGCAGCTTGAAAGCTTGTCCGATAATTCCCCTCACCTATAGTCTGGCTGACATACAGTTTGCGTGACCCACATTCTGTCTGCCTTCCTGTTTGCTCCCCTCCCGGTGCATCCTATTCTGGTAGATTTAGCGATACCATCAACTCTTGGTTTATTTCTGCTAAAGAAACAAGATTGGTGCGCTAATGAAAAGAACATTGCTGTCTGCTCTGCTGGTGCTGATGCTGCCCTTGGCTGCTTGTTCACCTGGTTCAGAGACAGCTTCATCGCCACAGGATTCTGTTGCCCAACCCTTTGTCACAGGTGCAATTCCTGACCAAGATCCAGAAAAGCTCCAGCGACTTTACAGCAAGCTGGCAGATTATCTGGAGGCAGAGTTGGGAGTACCTGTCGAATATCAGCCCGTCACGGACTACACAGCAGCGGTCACGGCTTTTCGAGTAGGTGACTTAGACATGGTCTGGTTTGGCGGATTAACTGGGGTGCAGGCTCGGTTGCAGGTTGAGGGATCGGAGGCGATCGCCCAGCGTGACATTGATGCTGACTTTCACAGTGTCTTCATCGCCAACAAAAATACTGGCATTGCTCCACTCAATGACCTGAATGAATTGACCAACCTCAAAGGGCGAACGTTTACCTTTGGCAGTGAGTCTTCTACGTCGGGTCGGCTGATGCCGCAATACTTCCTGGAGCAAGCAGGTGTGAGCCTGGAAGATTTCCGTGGAGAAGTTGGCTTTTCACAATCACACGATGCCACAATCCAGCTTGTGGAAGCTGGCACGTATGAAGTTGGTGTGCTTAATGAGCAAGTCTGGAAGAGCCGGGTTGAGGCAGGCGATATTGATTTGAGTAAGGTGGATGTGATCTGGCGATCGCCCGCATACTTTGACTACCACTGGGTGATCAACCCCCAAGTCAAAGAGCGTTACGGGGAAGACTTTGTCGAGCAGGTGCAGGCAGCACTGCTGAAGCTTGACCCCAATGTGCCGGAGCAAAAGGAAATTTTAGAGTTGTTTGGGGCAAATCAGTTTATCGAGACGGAG
Organism: Oculatella sp. FACHB-28; assembly: GCF_014696015.1. Classification (NCBI taxonomy): domain Bacteria; kingdom Bacillati; phylum Cyanobacteriota; class Cyanophyceae; order Oculatellales; family Oculatellaceae; genus Oculatella; species Oculatella sp. FACHB-28. The sequence goes on from NZ_JACJPJ010000086.1 coordinate 42,226, forward strand.
AATTCCAACTATCAGCAGATTGAGGACGTTGGGCGGGCGATCGGCAAGATTCAATGAATTCAGATCCCATCTTTGAGCTGAGACGAGTAACTCAGCAGTTTGGACATTTCCTGGCACTCGATGACATTAACCTGCAAATTTATCCTGGTGAACGGGTAGCACTGGTGGGGTCCAGTGGTGCTGGGAAAAGCACGCTATTGCGCTTGCTCAATGGAACCTTGTTGCCCAACCGAGGAGAAGTGTGGGCGTTGGGAAAAAATCTCAGTCGCCTCTCTTCTCGCCAACTGCGTCGTGTGCAGCGGCAGATCGGCACAATTTATCAGCAGTTTCAGTTAGTTGATAGCCTGCGAGTGATTCACAATGTGAACGCTGGTCATCTGGGGCGCTGGTCATTTTGGCGGGCAGCCCTGTCCCTGGTTTACCCGCTGGAGGTGAAAACTGCCGCTGCTGCCTTGCATCGAGTTGGCATTCCTGAAAAGCTCTATGCCCGAACAGATCAGCTCTCAGGGGGGCAGCAGCAGCGGGTGGCGATCGCACGAGTTCTAGTCCAAGATCCGCTAGTAGTTCTGGCAGACGAACCTGTCTCTAGCCTTGATCCAGCACTTAGCCAGGAGGTAATGAGTTTATTGCGAACTCTGGTGCAGGAATCGGGTAAGACGCTTGTGACCAGCCTCCATTCAGTGGAGCTAGCGCGAAGCCATTGCGATCGCATCATTGGGCTGCGAAACGGCAGAATCCTATTTGATGCACCACCCGCTTCTGTTTCGGCTGAAATGATCGATGCCCTCTATCGGCTGAAGGAGTAAAGGGGATGGATCAGCCGCTATCACGTCCCTCACTGCTAAATCAGCGTGCCATCTGGGGATTGGTTGCGTTGGGGGCGATCGCCCTTTCCCTTTACCAAGCAGGACTGTTTCAGCGGGACTGGCTCAACCTGGGTGGATTGTCCCAACTGGGGCGATTTTTCCAAGCTAGCGTACAGCCCGACCTCAGCCCAGAGTTTTTGCGTTTGACCCTGGATGCCACAGTCATCACACTGGCTTACGCGGTTTGTGGAACGTGCCTTAGTCTGCTGTTTGGGTTAGTCGGTGGTGTGCTCGTCTCAGAAGTATGGTGGCAGTCCGTTTTTCCTCGCCAAGCAAAGCAACGTTCAATTTGGCTGACGATTCGAGCAGGTTTAGCAATACCCAGGGCAATTCACGAACTGATCTGGGGATTGTTTTTAATCAATATTTTTGGCTTAGACCCACTGGTGGCAATTGTGGCGATCGCCATTCCCTACGGGGCGATCGTTGCCAAGGTGTTCTCCGAAATTCTAGATGAAACGCCCCGTCAACCGTTGATGGCGCTCTTAAACAGTGGCGTTGCGCCGCTGACTGCGTTTACCTACAGTCTTTTACCCCAAGCATTTCTAGATTTGCTTTCCTACAGTTTTTACCGCTTTGAGTGTTCGATTCGGTCAGCGGCAGTACTGGGGATCATTGGTGCAGGTGGGTTAGGCTATCAAATTTTGCTCAGCCTTCAGTCCCTTCGCTATGAGCAACTTTGGACACTCTTCTATGCGCTGTTTGTGTTGAATGGGACTGTCGATCTCACCAGCGCTGTCCTACGTCATCGTCTAGGGTCACCTAGTCGCCTAGATTTAAACTTGCGGCGGGACACTCGATCTAAGAGCCAGAAATTAGAGGGGTTGCGGGATGATTATTCCACTAGTTCGGGCGGGCAAGAGTCCCATCCCACTCAAAATGCAGCTGATCGAGTTTCTATGCCTAAGCAACAGCGACAACCCCGCGATCGCTGGGTCATGGTAGCAGGTTTGGGAGCAGTGCTGCTCATTCCTTTCTGCTTTTGGTATGTGTCAGCCGATTTCAGCAAGCTGTGGTCACCGCGCACAATGCAGCTCTTGGCAGATATTACTCAATCCTCCCTGCCACCCAACTTTGATCGAGAGCAACTTCCTCAACTGCTAGCGCTCTCATGGCAAACTTTGGCGATGTCGATTTTGGCGATCGCAGCAGCAGGCATCGGCGGAATTCTGCTTTCCTTTCCGGCAGCTCACAACTTCTTCTTGCCTGGTGGATTGCTCAATCCTACACAGTCCAGCCGATCAGGTTGTCTGCTTGCTTGGGGAATGCTGCTGCTCACCCGATCGGTTCTGCTGATTGCTCGTGCAGTGCCTGCACCAATTTGGGCGCTGGTAGCGCTATTTGTGCTGTTTCCAGGAATATTACCCGGGGCGATCGCCCTGGGGTTACATAACCTGGGAATTCTTGGTCGGCTGATGGCAGAAGTCACTGAAAACCTGGACCAGCGACCGCTACTAGCTTTGAAAGCGCAGGGAACGCCTGCCTCCCTGGTTTTTCTGTATGGCGTGTTGCCCACCACAATGACGCGATTCCTGGCTTACATTCTTTACCGTTGGGAGGTCTGTATGCGAGAAACTGTCATTGTCGGGCTGGTCGGCGCTGGCGGATTGGGGCGTTTGTTGACTGAGCAGTTGAGCAGTTTTGATTACAGCAGTGTCATCGTGACATTGAGCAGTTTTGTTGTCCTTACGTTTATTGTGGATTGGGTCAGCGGCAGGATGAGGCGATCGCTGCGTTAACCTTCAATCAAAACTTTTGCTTTGCCCCCACGAATCCATAATGAATTAGCGTCTTCAAATATCAGCTTGTTACAAAATTTAATAGATGAACTAACAAGCGATAAAAATATTTGTAGTTTTCTATACTATAGTTAATAAAAGAAAAGCTGGGCAATCTAAAGGGATTTAGGTTTGTGACTTTGTCTTCTGCCCCCTGTAGACTGCCTGGAACTGTAGCTGTCGTAGGGTAGTCTCTCATAGGTGGTGGCTGGTGTTTAACGCCCCACGGGGTCTTAGCAGGCAATGTCAGTGAGACAATGCCTCAGCAGATATTGAGTCTAGTCTACGCAAAACCTAAATCGCAAATCCCCAGTTTGAGAGGTATAGAGAGGCGTGAGTCAGCATCCATTAAATCGGCTGAGACGCTATGATGCGGGCGCGATCGCCCAACACTATCGCTACCGTCCCTGGAAAACCTGGTGGCGTTCTCTGATGGTTATGTTAGCGTTTGCTGGATTCATCCTGGGACTGAAGTGGGATGAGTGGCAGCACCGAGTTGAGGCAAATAAGTCTAAGCGTGCCGTTCAGCTACGTCAGTTGTTGACCCGATTGGGTCCAACCTTCATCAAAGTTGGTCAGGCGCTCTCCACTCGACCTGACCTTATTCGTAAAGACTTTTTGGAAGAGCTGATCAAACTGCAAGATCAGTTACCTCCCTTCCCTACTGCTCAAGCGTTTCCCATCGTCGAAACTGAGCTAAACCGTTCTATCAGTGAAATTTTTAGCGAGATTTCGCCAGAACCTATTGCTGCTGCTAGTTTAGGGCAGGTCTATCGGGCTAAGCTGCACAGCGGCGAAGAAGTAGCGGTTAAGGTGCAGCGTCCTAACCTGCTGCCAACTCTGACGTTAGATCTGTACTTGATGCGTTGGGCAGCGGGCTGGATTGCTCCCTGGCTGCCTCTAAATTTGGGGCATGACCTGACTCTGATTGTGGATGAGTTTGGTATCAAACTGTTTGAGGAAATTGATTATCTAAACGAGGGACGAAACGCCGAAAAGTTTGCTGCCAACTTTCAGGATGATCCTAACGTCAAGGTTCCTGCCATTTATTGGCGCTACAGCAGCACTCATGTCCTGACACTGGAGTGGATCAACGGCTTTAAGCTCACTGACATGCAGAAAATTCAGGAGTTTGGTCTAGATACAGATACCTTGATTCAAATTGGGGTCACTTCGGGGCTGAGGCAGCTTTTAGAGTTTGGCTTCTTTCATGCTGACCCACATCCTGGCAACCTGTTTGCGATGCCAGATGGTCGGATGGCCTATATCGACTTTGGCATGATGGATCAACTCAGCCAGGAGATGAAAGAAACGCTGGTTGACTCCTTGGTTCATCTCGTCAATAAAGATTACCCCGAACTTGCAGAGGACTTTGTAAAGCTTGGTTTCCTTACACCGCAAACCAACATCTGGGAAATTGTCCCAGCTCTAGAAATGGTCTTGGGTAAGGCAATTGGGGAAAGCGTTGGCAGTTTTAACTTCAAAACTATTACCGATCAGTTTTCTGAACTGATGTATGAATACCCGTTTCGGGTACCTGCTAAGTTTGCGCTGATTATCCGCTCTTTGGTAACTCAGGAAGGTCTGGCGCTTAGCCTTAACCCCAATTTCAAAATTGTTGAGGTTGCCTACCCCTATGTGGCTCGACGGCTACTCACCGGTGAATCGCCTGAACTACGGCGCAGGCTGATTGAGATCTTGTTTAAGAATGGCAAGTTCCAGTGGGAGCGCCTAGAGGATCTGATTGCGATCGCCCGTTCTGACCAAAACTTCGACATATTGCCAACGGCTCAATTAGGTTTACAATACCTGTTGTCTGATGAAGGTCAATTTTTGAGGCGGCAGCTTGTCTTGGCATTAGTTGAAGACGATCGCCTGCACACCGACGAAGTACGACGGCTATGGAATTTGATCAAACCAGACTTTAAGCCCTCGCGTTTATTAAACGCAGCCTTAGGAGCATTGACCGGACTATCTACTGAGGAAGTTGCTCTACTTCCAACCTTTGCAGCCTTCTCAGGATTTCAGAACAGGGCAAATCATTAAGTAGACAAACTACTCGCATTTTCAAGGATCTACCCCGTGCCCGTACCCTTATACTATTATTCTCCGCCTTATTTCCTGCTATTTGCCGGTCTTCTAGCTGGAATCGCCTCTGGAATCGCCTTTAAGACGACGCTTGAGCAGGCAGTCCAGGAGTGGTCACGAAATCGCTCGACTCGCACTTTAGCAAATTTACAGGGAATTCAACTGCTTGTGCCCTTTGTCGGAATTGGCATCGGAGCCTGTGTGTTTCTCTCATCGGGGCTGGAGATTTTTGGCTTCCCTACTTGGTTAGCGTATGCGATCGCTCTTCCCCTCACCGCTTTCATCAGCCTTTTGGTGTGGTATCAACTCAGCAGTATTCTTGTACAGCTCGAAAAAGGTGGCTCTAAAGCACTGGACTTAGACCTATTCAACTAAATTGGGTCATTTCTTGAAGCGCGAATGGGGGGCACGCCTAAGGCGTGCCCCCCATTCGCGCAGGAACATCTAGAACGATGCTTTTACTTGATGGCTACTTGCTCAATTACCTCGTAGCATTTACTCACAGGTTCAGCCTGAGTCATGGCAATCACTAGTTCTTCATAAGCAGAGCGGTGGACTTCTAGTAGCGATCGCGCTTGTAAAGATGCCCAGCGTTCCTTCGTTTCACATTCGCTCAGGGGTCGCTTAAGCTGTGTCCAGAGGATGCGTAGTTTTTGGCGATCGTCAGCGCCTCCCTCGGCATTCCCATAAACTAGCTTCTCAGCTGCCGCTCCTGCCATGCAGACCGTACAATAGCGGTCTACTAACTGAGCAGAAAGTATGCCCTTTTCCAATTCTGCATTGAGTTCCTGGCTGTCAAAACTCACACCACCTAGACCCGGTTGTCCCTGTCGAAAAGCTTCCCAGGCGCTTAAGGTGTAGCCCGTAATTGGAATTCCTAGAAGATGAGCCACCAGAAAATGCCCAGCTTCATGATGAATGACCCGCTCTCGGTGTTGGGGTGAAAAGCGAGCCAGCCAATCTAGCAGCAACGTACCCCCACGCCCCTGCCAACTCAGTGTGTCCAGCGTTGCTGCCCCTAATAGCCCAAAAACAGCGATCGCAGGCACCACGGGTGATAAGTTCACCAATGGTCCTAGCAGACTTGACATCACCAGGGTAAAAATTGTGATTGCAATTAGATTTAGAGCAGTTTGACTCATCGGTTAGCTTCCCAATCTGGCAGTCGGGGTACGGGCTTTGTAGAAGGTTTCGAGGCTGTCGCGATCGCCCACAAAGCGCCAATGCCAAGGTTCGTAGCTAACCCCTTGAGGATTATTTTCAGGGAAAGATAGCTCGAAATTGAAGTAAGCAGCGTTTTCCTTGAGCCACTTAAAGGCGGGTGTATTTTCAAAACTGATCTCTAAATCTGTCTCTGGTTGAGAGGAATCTGCTACGTCAACCGCGTAACCTGTATGGTGTTCACTGTAACCTGGTGGGGCGCTGACCTCAGCTCGCTCGGTTGAAGCCTGCCCTTGTTCAGCCTGGATGCCAAAAAACAGATATTGCTGTTCTTCAACGGTACGAAAACCAGAGATGGTGACCAGGTCAACTCCATCGGCACGAGCTGCATTGCTCATTTCAGTAAACCGCTCTGCCGCCGCTTGCCGCAAACGGATGCTGCCATCTGTGGCGATGGGTGCTAGTTCTGTTTCGGGTGCTTCCTCATAGGGGAGATGCCCCAGCAGCAAATCAGAAGACTGAGTGCCAGCGGGAGCCAGAGCTGTCTGAAGCCCAGCTTGTAGAGGAATAGCTGCACCACCAGTGAGGGAACCAGGGCTGATCGACTGAGTCAGCCAGGCCGCCAGACCACCTGCAATGAGGGCGATCGCAAACCCCATAAATCCCCACCAAAATAGCCGCCAGCCAGAACGGGTCGGCTTAGGCTTAAGGGCAGGAGTTTCGCGCAATGCTTCAGGAATATCATCTCCATGAGCCGATAGCCCTGGAGGCTTTCTGGGCGAACCCGCATTATTCACAGACCAACTCCCATACTTAGAAGTCCTCACATTAGTGATTGTAGAAGCGATTGTAAACTGAGGCACCCCCAACCTAATTTAACTTCTGATAAATATGCCGGGTCTGGAAATAAGTCTGTTAAAACTCTATGTTCCCCTAATCGGGTGGATTGGTCTGGGTGTCCTGTTGGGGCACAAGCTGCCTAAAGCCGTTCCCCTATTTCTCGGCAAGTTCCTGTTTTGGGTTGGAGTGCCGCTTAGCATTGTATCTTTTCTACGTCAGACAGATTTATCGGAGTCGGTTTGGCTAGCACCCATTGCTGCCTGGACAGCGATGCTGTTAGGAGGAGGACTAGCCTGGATTTGGATACAAGGGCGATCGCACTGGAAACACTGGCAGCAACAGCAAACTCTACATAGTGGCAGTCAGGCAAATTCTGCACTGAGAAATTTTACACAGAGAAATTCTGCACAGAGCAAGAGGCGATCGCCCCAAGCAAACTGGAGCAAACCTACTCAAGGCAGCTTTTTATTAGCAGCAATGGTAGGCAATACAGGATACCTGGGCTATCCCGTTTCGCTAGCACTAGTTGGACCGCAGTATTTTGCTTGGGCGATTTTCTATGACACCCTCGGCAGTACATTGGGAGCTTATGGGTTAGGGGTTGCGCTAGCAGCCCGATTTGGTATGGGCGGACAGGGGCAACGACTACTGATTGAAGCCCTATTGAAGAACCCTGCTTTATGGAGTTTTTGGTTGGGTTTGGGGTTCCGCACTATTCCATTACCAGAGCTAGCAGAGCAGGCATTAAAGGGCTGCGGTTGGGCGGTCATTGCTCTGTCTTTACTGTTGTTAGGAATGCGACTGAGCCAACTCACCTCATGGCAAAGCGTCAAACCCGCCTCGATCAGCTTGGGCATCAAAATGCTGATTGTCCCCTTAATGGTCGGGTTTGGGCTGTCATACTTTGGGGTAACAGGACCACCTCAATTGGCGATCGTCCTACAAATGTCCATGCCTCCAGCCTTCGCAACTCTAGTGATTGCTGAAGCCTACAATCTTGACCGAGAGTTAACGGTAACAGCATTAGCCGTCGGCTCACTGGGCTTACTGCTAACACTCCCCATTTGGTTATGGCTCTTCTCAAACTGACTCAAACTCAATAGACTCTCTGCATGAGTCCTTTCTTGAAGCATGAATGAAGGCGCGCCTCCATTCGTGCAGAAGGTCTAACAAAAAAGGAGGACAAACAATGCTGCACTCCTTTTCGGATTTTTTAGCTTCATCAAAAATTAAATTACCTATCCGACCCAATTCACATCTCCATCAGAAGTCCCCACTGAGGGTAGAGGCTTAGAGATCGGCAAATCTTTGCGGACAGAAGACTGCCCTTCGGTGGAGCTAGACTGACGACCCGGTACAGAAAGGCGAGGTGGCAAAGAAATTTCATCCCCGGCTGCCTTGGAAGGTTGGTTTGCGCTCAGCCCATCAGTTCTAGATTTTGACTGACCTACCCGTTGCTTAAAGGAATGGCGCTCTGGCACCACAATTTTTTCCATCAGATAGTCAACGGTTTGCTGTTTGACCCAGCCACGCGCGGCCAAAATTTCACCAAACCGCATCCCAGTTACCTTTTGGTCGTTGAGAGCGACTTCGATTTGACCAGCGGTCAACAAACCCGCATCGACTAGATAACTGCCTATTCGCTTCGTACCAGTGAGCGTTGGCACCGTTTTAACCCGGTAACGATCGCTCTTGTCTTGCATGCTCAGCTCCAGAAATCACTGTAAAAGGTGTGAGGAAGGTATCGAAACAGTCAACCGATAGTTCAAGGAGGGTGAAACGTACCAAGCCATCTGTCCTTGTATTTGCTGATACTCGTACTTGCTGGATGTTAGAGGGGCATCTCAAGCAATTACGTACTTTAAGTGGTCAAAGGATGCAGATGTCCTAATTACTACAGCGTAATTCCACACAGTATATCAACTATTTTATGCAAGCTTCATGAATCTGCTTATAGGTTGACAAAGAAGACTACGGAGTTGTTCCAGCCATGTTAGAGAATTTCCATAGGCGATCGCTCTCCTTCCTATACTCTTCATGGCTTCTTCATCGTTTTCCTGACATTACTGACTGATTGCTTAACATAGCTGAGCTTTAGAGATTGTCTTGAAATTTCTTTAAAATTTTTGAGAACTCTCAATCCCTTTGACCAGCGAGCAGAAAAGCAGAGGGAATAATAAACAGATACAGCCAGCAACTCTAGAGCTTGAAGCTAGACCGATTCAACCTCGTGTGGAGTGAGACGAGCAGCGGCAAAACCATCACCAAATTGAAAGCTGTTCATTTCCATTCAAAAAGTTCTATCAAACGGATCGACTTTTCTCATCATGTCAAGGCCAAATATGTCACCTCTTCAGTGGTTTGGTCGTCAGCCTCACACTGTTACTGTTACACCCACTCCTAAAAAACCAAAATTTATTAGCCTACGAACAAAATTGTTAGTGGGGTGCAGTTTGGCGTTTGCGACTGTCTGGGCAGGGGTTTTCTATCGGGCCTATAGCCTTGCAACAGAGCAAGCCATCTCCCATATCAAGGATGATTTGGCTAGTACCCTAACGGCTGCGGCTAACCAGGTCAATGGCGACACATTCTTATCTTTGTACCGGGAAGGAAAACGTAGAGAAGATGGCTACAGCAATGACTTACGTTATTGGCAACATGTCAGGTGGTTGGCAACCGTAGAGAGCATTGAACCAAGAGCCTTTACCTACACCTATGTAGCCGCACCAGAACCAGGGGCAATCTTTTTTATCGGTAGCGGCAGTGCCATTAACCATAGGATCGACGGAGCAAAATTCCTTCAGTATTACGACGTTGAAGCAGAGGAAGGGTCAACCGAAGGCTCAATTCTTTACCAGGGGCTATCCAGTCAGACGATCAGCACCGAATCCTTCACCGATCAATGGGGAACCTGGATTTCTGGAGTCGCACCCATTACTAATTTACAAGGTGAAAAGGTTGGCGCTTTGGGAGTTGATTTTCGTTTTGATGAGGTGCGTAAAGTTCAACAAGCAATTCGCCACCAGTTCTTAATCTCCTTCATTCCCACCTATGGCATCATCTTCGTGCTGGTCTACATTTTGTCGGGCGAGTTGACGAAACATTTGACGAAGCTCACTGAATCAGCCGAATTCATCGGTGCAGGAAACTATGAGCAGGGACTGTCCTATTCTCGGCAAAGCCGCTTCCCAGATGAGATGGACATTCTTGCTAAGGTATTTGACCTGATGATTACCAGCATCCGTACCCGTGAGCAGTTAATTCGTGAAGGCAAACTGGTAGAAAATGAAATGCGTCATGCTCTACAGGTGGAGAAAGAACTGAGTGAACTCAAATCTCGCTTTGTCGCGATGGTTTCCCATGAACTGCGAACTCCGTTGACTGTAATCAAAACTTCTACGGAGTTGCTAGAACACTATGGGCAAAAAATAACCGAAGAGAAAAAGCAGCAATATTTTTGCCGAATGCAGACTGCAATTCAGAATATGACGCAGTTGCTTGAGGATGTTTTGGTTGCCAATCAGGCAGAAGCTGGACAGTTGGAGTTCAATCCAATTTCACTGGATCTAGAGCAGTTTTGTCGTGAGATTACAGCAGAGATGCAGCCAGAAGAAGGCAGCAGTCCGGTCATCACATTCACCAGTCAAATGAATGGCGAACCAGCGTGTGTAGACAAAAAGCTTTTACGCTTTATTCTGATCAATCTCCTCTCAAATGCTCTGAAGTACTCTAAAACCGGACAAACCATTGATTTTGAGCTAGTTTGCCACAAGCAGATAGCTACCTTCACGGTGCGCGATCGCGGAATTGGTATCCCTCCTGAAGATCAGCCTCATTTGTTTAAGCTATTTCACCGGGCTGGCAATGTCGAGGCCGTTCAAGGAACAGGACTGGGACTGGCGATCGCCCAGCAGTGTGTGCTGCGCCATCAGGGGGAGATCAGCTTTACCAGCCAGCTTGGGGAAGGCACGACTTTCACAGTTAAGATTCCGCTTCAAAAGACGCAGCCAGTTCTGCTGGGCTAATTTTTTCATACCCCTCAAACGGCTGGTGAATCCAGGGATTGTCAGACAAATAGTCAACGTAGTAGTCAGGAGCAATGACCGAGCATTCTTTGTACCACAACACGGCAGTTCGCACTTCGTCGGTGTAAAACCCGTAGTGGCGATCGAGCCAAGTCAGAGTGCGCTTTAAAGTCACACCTGAATCGACTAAATCATCAACCAGCAGAACATGGCTGCCTAGATTGGCGGTTGTCATCGTTAAGTCGCGAGAAAAGGTGACTGAGCCTCGTACTTGATTATTGGGACCACCATAGGAGGAAGTTGCCAGAATTGCCAGGGGTTTGTCATAGATGCGAGACAAAACGTCTCCAACTCGTAGTCCACCTTTAGCGAGACAAATAATTTGGTTGAAATTCCAACCGGACTGGTGAATTTTGACCGCGAGTTGCTCAATTTTTTGGTAGTAATCTGCCCAGGAAACGTGAAGGTCTGGCATGACAGGCTCAATTCAGATTGCAAAGATGAGAAGCATCATATAGGAAACTTGTTTAATTTTTGAAAGGTTGTGTCCCCTTCACCGTACAACTTTCAAAAATCAAACTTCAAAATTCCACAAAATCATGACACCCTGAGATGATGGCACAAGGTAACTGTTTTGACATGTAACCAGACGCAATACTGGCACTTGTATCAGCGCGCTGTTGCTATACCTCCCCTAACCTGCTGTTATAGGTTTGCCAGAGGAAACGCTTGCCTAAGTTCCCTATCGTTCAGCCTGCCTTAAATTCGACATGACTCAATCTGCACCTGCTGATACTCAACCATCTCAAAAGCTCAACCTTTTCACCAAGCTATCTTACGGCGCTGGAGATATGAGTGGAGGCATCACTGCAAACTTACAGGCCTGGTCGCTGCTGATTTTTCTCACTAATGTTGCTGGGTTAAATCCAGCTTTGGCAGGGCAAGTATTGCTGATCGGCAAAGTGTGGGATGCATTCAACGATCCTGCGGTGGGGGTGTTGAGCGATCGCACCCATTCTCCTCGCTGGGGCCGTCGTCATCCCTGGATGCTGTATGGCACCATTCCAATGGGGTTGAGCTTTTGCCTAATGTGGCTAGTGCCAGATTTTAATATCACACTCAAGTTTTGGTATTACGTCCTGGTTGGCATTCTTTTTAACGCAGCTTACACCGTGGTCAATGTACCTTACTCTGCTCTGACTGCGGAGCTAACCCAAGACTATGACGAGCGCACCAGCTTAAACAGCTTTAGGCTTGCCTTTTCACTGGGTGGTGCAGTCTTAGCCCTGGTTTTGGGCTTCGTGATGGGGGAAGTTTTCTCCAATGCCAGACAACAATATTGGGTCACGGGAATTGTGTGCGCCGTCCTGTCGATCTTGACGCTGTATTGGTGTATTTGGGGCACCATTGGCAGAACGCGGCAAAACATGCAGCAAGCCAGCTTGCAGCCAGAAAACGATGCAGAATCGATGCCAATTTTAGAACAATTCAAAGTTGCCCTAAGCAATCGTCCTTTTCTCTATGTGATTGGTATTTATCTGTTCTCCTGGCTGGCACTCCAGTTTACGGCTGCAATCATTCCCTACTTTGTTGTGAGCTGGATGGGGCTGGACTCTTATTTTTTGGTAGCAGCGGCCGTCCAGGGAACGGCAATTATCATGCTGTTTGTTTGCAACGCCATTAGCAAGCGGGTTGGTAAGCGATCGCTCTATTTCATGGGCATGGGCTTGTGGATTATTGTTCAGGCAGGTCTATTCTTTGTGCAGCCTGGTCAGGTTGGGCTGATGTATTTACTTTGTTTTGCTGCCAGTTTTGGAGTTGCCACCGCTTATCTGGTGCCCTGGGCGATGTTGCCCGACGTGATCGAGCTAGACGAGTTAGAAACCGGGCAGCGGCGAGAAGGCGTTTTCTACGCGTTTATGACCCTGCTGCAAAAAATTGGACTGGCAGTCGGACTGGCTCTGGTGGGTATCGCACTGGAGCAATCAGGCTTCATCGAAGCCACTCCTGGAGAGCCGCTTCCGGTGCAACCTGAGTCTGCGCTGTTGGCCATTCGCGTGGCGATCGGTCCATTACCTACCGTGTCACTGATTTTAGGCGTGATTTTGGCTTACTTTTATCCAATTACCCGTGAAAAGCACGCTGAAATCCTTCTAAAGTTGCACCAGCGCAAGCAAGCTCGCCAAATCGAAGCCGCAGAAGCCGTTCCTGGCGAATTGCCTCAGCCTCCACTAGCTAGCGATGAACCGGCAGAAGATGAAACCAGACTTTAAGATGAACCTTGCTGAGCTACGGGCTTATCTGCTTTCACATTGTGATGATGAGGCATTCTATTAGCTCTGGTTGGGGTTCTCCCCCGCTTCACCCGGTCTTAGACAAAGATCAGGTTCACCTTTGGCTAACCTGGGTTGATCAGGCGATCGCCCAAGTTCCCCAACTTCGACAAATTCTCTCTGCCGACGAGCAAGCCAGAGCCGATCGCTTCCACTTTGAGCGCGATCGCCATCGCTTCACCATCAGTCGAGGACGATTGCGGCAAATCTTGAGCCGTTATTTGAATACTTCCGCTGAACAAATTCAGTTTTGCTATGGAATTCACGGCAAACCGTCATTAGCAGGTTCTCTTGCCAACACCGGACTGCAATTTAACCTGGCGCATTCTGGGGAAGTCGTATTGTGCGGAGTAACACGCGATCGCCAAATCGGGGTTGATGTTGAGCAAATTCGCCCATTGCCCAAAGTTCATCAACTTGCAGAACGTTGCCTTTCCCTCCAAGAGCAAAATTCGCTCATCAATTCAAACTGCCCTGAAGAAACTTTTTTAACCTATTGGACTTGTAAGGAGGCTTATTTAAAGGCGATCGGCAGCGGTTTGAGTCAACCTATGGACCAAATCGAATTTGCCCTAACTCCAAAGGTTCAACTGCAGAAGGTTTTAGGCAGTTCTGAAACAGCAAACCTCTGGTCGTTACAGCTACTCGATCTTTCGGCTAGCTACAAAGCAGCCCTTGCGGTAGAAGGGCAGGACTATCAGCTAAGGTGCTGGGAGATCTGATTAAGTTTGCCGGAAAGCAGAGGGGGAGATCGCTCCTGCACCTACCCTACAATTGAGAATCAATTCTTTTATCGTGCGTCAGTCGCCTCAGTCCCATAATCAGTGCAACTCCCGCCAATGCCCCACCAATGTGAGCAATCCGATTAACTCCATCTTGCAGTCCAACCTGCTGCAATTCAGTTACCACCTGCTGAATCACAAACTGCCCCAAAATCAGAACTTCTAGAATTTTGCGCCAGCTCCAGCTCAGCTTAAGCAGAACACTGACAACAAACAAGCCAAATACCGCGCCAGAAGCCCCCAAAGAAAGAGTTGCTCCAGGCTGCAACAGCACACTCAACAGGTTTGCACCCAGCCCTGTAACGAGATAGCTTGCAACAACACCTAAAATCCCTTCTTCTTCCTCAACTAGCTTGCCAAAGATGTAGAGAAAAAACAGGTTGCCTGAAAGGTGCGCCCAATTTGCGTGAAGGAACATGGACGTAAAAAATTGATACCAAACAGGGCGAGCATGGTTTAGATAAAGAAACTGGAGCGGTAAAACCTGATCCAGCATAAACAGGATTAAATTGATCAGAATCAGCGCAAAAACGCCATTATAAAAACGTTCTTGCTTTCGGTCAGGTCGGTTAAGTTCTAACATCTATAGGTTTCGGTTGAGAACAGCAGAGCAGCAATTCTGTCAGGCTCAAGCGTATGCTTGCTTCTATTTTAGGAAGGCTAGAATCCAGGTTTGACTGAGGGCAGGGAGCAAGCAGGGAGAGGAAGGCGATCGCTCCAAAGCTGGCTGCTTGTATCTTAGCGAAGTGAATTAGGGTGGCGTGAATTCACAAAATTGTACGAGAAAATAGTTCATATGTTCGTATTGGCGATCGCTTACCCTAAAGGATGGGAACTTACAAACGCTCTATGTCCTACGAACCGCTTCATCACAAATATCGTCCGCAGACGTTTGCAGAACTGGTAGGACAGGGGGCGATCGCCACCACGCTTAGCAATGCCCTTCAGCAACAGCGAATTGCCCCTGCATACCTATTTACTGGACCTAGAGGAACGGGAAAAACGTCCAGCGCCCGAATTTTGGCAAAATCACTGAACTGCATCAAAAGTGATGTGCCTACGGCCAAACCCTGTGGCGTGTGTGATGTGTGCCGGGCGATCGCCAGAGGCTCAGCTTTAGATGTGATCGAAATCGACGCAGCTAGCAACACAGGCGTAGACAACATCCGTGAACTGATCGAACGTGCCCAGTTTGCTCCAGTTCAGTGTCGCTTTAAGGTCTACGTCATCGATGAGTGCCACATGCTTAGCACAGCAGCATTTAACGCTTTGCTCAAGACTTTGGAGGAACCGCCCGATCGCGTTGTGTTTGTGTTAGCAACGACCGATCCACAGCGGGTGCTGCCAACCATCATTTCTCGATGTCAGCGGTTCGATTTTCGCCGGATTCCGCTAGAGGCAATGGTGGAGCACTTAGGCGTAATTGCGTCTAAGGAACAGATCAACATCGCCCCTGATGCCGTGCAACTAGTCGCCCAAATCTCTCAAGGCGGACTGCGAGATGCCGAAAGCTTGCTCGATCAGTTGAGCTTACTGGAAGGCGAAATCACAGTTGAGCGGGTTTGGGAACTGGTAGGCGCAGTGCCAGAACGAGATTTACTAGAGCTGGTGCGAGCGATCGCCCAGGATGATCCTGCAAGGCTGCTAGACCAAGCGCGTCACCTGATGGATCGAGGTCGGGAGCCGCTGATCGTGCTGCAAAACCTCGCTAGCTTTTATCGAGATTTGCTGATTGCCAAAACTGCCCCCAATCGTAACGATCTAGTTGCCATTACACCGCCAACTTGGGCTGAGCTACGAGAATTTGTGCAAGATCTGGAGCTCGCGATCATTCTGATGGGGCAGCAGCATCTTCGGGCCGCTGAGGTACAGGTCAAAAACACAACTCAGCCTCGGCTTTGGCTAGAGGTGATTTTGATGGGGCTGTTGCCTTCTGCGATCGCCAGTCAAGCTGCACCCGTCCAGCAGCGGAGTACAGCAGTTCAACCAGTTAGCAGGGTGCGATCGCCATCCACAGCCCCTGTCGCTCAAACACCCAATCCTGCCGCTATTCCTACTCCCGTCAAACCAGATCTTGCTAAACCGGAACAAGTTGCAGCGCAGGAAACAGCTGCTCCTTCCCAAGAAACTGGTGAAGCAGTGCAGCAACCTTCAGAGGTTGCTGCCTTACCCGTCGAAGACATTGAACCACTTACAGAAGAAATTTCTGAAGAGCCTGAAACTGACCCGATAGTTTCTCAACCTACCACTAGCTCTACTGAGCAAACAGATCTCAACCAGCTTTGGCAAGAAGTTTTGTCCTACTTGCAGCCGCCCTCAACTCAGATGCTCTTACGCCAACAGGGTAACTTGGTTAGCTTCGATGGTCAGGTTGCCCAGATTGCAATTAGCGCCAAGTGGCATCCGACCGTCAAAGAGAGAGCATCTAGAGTTGAAGCTGCTTTCCAGAAAGCCTGCAATCATCCAGTTGTTGTCAGAATCGATGCTACAGGTTCGCCGCCACCGCAATTGGGTAATACAGACTCCGCGAAAGGAATTTCTTCTGCTTCACACCCCCTCCCCTCAAACCTAGCCAATCATACAGACACAAACCATCCAGCAGCTTTCAGCCCCCCATCCTCAACTCCTGCTCCTGCCAAACCCAGTTTCATCCAGAAGGAGCCTACCAACGGGCAAACTTACCCATCAAAAAATGGACATGTCCAACCGCTCGAACAGCCCTCAAATCTGCCACTAGCAAAATTTTCGGTTGATGCGCCTGATGTCGGACTGTCTCTACCTGCCTGGGAAGCAGAGGATAAAGTGACGGAGGCAGCTAAAAGTCTAGCCAACTTTTTTAATGGGCAAGTTGTTAGCTTAGAGGGCGATATTGAGCTACCTCAAAGCTCCGAAGTTTTCTCGACCGATGGCGATGGAGCCGGAATCAATGAAAACGACCTGGATGCTGAAGACGATGAGCTTCCCTTTTAATACCACTTCCAAAAATTAGAGCTACAGAATGGAAGGGCACCCCGCTAAGCGGGGTGCCCTTCCATTCTGTAGCTTGTTTTTGTAGAAACAGTATAAGAGCATCTTCTAGGGTCAAAAGGCATTACTCTCATTTGCCAGCCAGCACAACATCAGCACTATAGCTGCAACAACTGACGGCGACGAGCAAGAATTTGCTCCGGCTCGATCTGGACAACGGCTTCTGCAAGCGGCAGTGCCCGTTTTGCCCCTTGAAATACGTTCACCTGGTAAACCCGCTGGTTGGTCATATCTACTCCAGTCAACCAACCGCTTTTGGGATGATACGCGCCCGTGTCGATGTCTAACCAGCCTCGCCCCTGCGCTAGCGCACCAGGAGTTACGTTCGGCAACGTAAAGGTAATCGTGTGCCCTGTAACAATCAGCTTGTCTGGAAAGTAGGGTTTTTGAATGCTGTGAAACTCTTCCCGAATCCAGCAGTAGTCCTGCACGGTCTGGTCAACCAGTGGCACGCCCGGATGTACTCCCGCATGAACCAGCCAAACGTCTCCCAAGTCTAGATGGGTTGGCAGTTGACGAATCCAGTCTAAATGTTCAAGCAGTGCTTCGGGTTGCTTGTAGCTAGAGATTGTTGTCTGTCCGCCGCTGTAGAGCCATGCTTGAAGTGCATTGGGACAAACTTTGCCTTGAGGGAAAGAGTCAACCAGAAGCTGTTCATGGTTTCCGAGCAGGCAAGTGTAACCATTTTGCCTGACAAAACTGACCACCTGAGCACTTTTTGGACCTCGGTCAATCAGGTCGCCTAGAAAATAGACTTGGTCTGCTGAGCTTGGAGCGATCGCCTCCAACAGTCTCATCAAGCCATCGTAGTGACCATGTACATCACCAATAAAAATGCGACGACCACTAACCACGCTCAATCAGTCCTTCTACTAAAAACACTAGATAGGATCACGGGGCCAAGTGCCATGAACCCACTCTGAAACCCAGAACCAGCTTCTCAGTGCGACGGCTCTATAAAAAATTACGCGCTTCCGAGAGAATTTCAGGAAATCAGTTTTGATTGTTCACAGTCGTTGCTTTTGCCGGGAAAAAGGAATGCTGGATAAAGCCCCATTTATTCAATTATGCCCAACAGAATCAACAACTATCACGATTAGAGTGTTAAATATGATACCTACACTCAATCTTCATTGGCTTAAAGCTCGTAAAAACTGCTGTAAACCAGACAACAGCCCTTTTCGGGAAGTTTGTTGAGCAGTTGGTTGCCCTGTTGCTCTTGCAAAGATTTCATCTAGAGCTTCTCCCACAGGTTTCTGTGGTTCCTCTGCAATCAACTGATATCCTGTATCTTTTTCTATCCAAACTTGCCAGGGATCAGGGAAAGAGCGCAACAGGGCGGCACCCTCTAGGGGTTTGAGGTAGTAGCAAGACTCAAAGGTGCTGAGCAAGCGATCGCGAAGCTGTCGTCCAGCATAGCCAATCCCAATTGTGGCAATGTCTTCCAGGCGGGGATTGAGCAAAACAACGGGACGATCCAACGCTGTTTCACACAGTTTTTCGACTTGTGCGATTTCTACAGCGGAAGGTTCTACAAAAATAAATAGCTTGTCTTCTGGCTGAATCTCAGCCTTGATTTCTCCCATCGCCCGAATTGAGTAGGGCTTTTCGCCCCAATCTCGCCGTGCCAGAGCCGCTGATCCGGCATCTGGGAAAAACACCCTTAGTTGACTGCCCAAATCCTCGAAAGCCGGAATAAATTTCTCGGCAACAGGAAGAATTTTGAGTTCTGGGAAGGCTAGTTCTACCTGAAGCCGGGTACGACCAGCAGCGATCGCCGCTTGGGTCGCTTGCTGCGCCTGAGCGATCGCGTCATCAAGGGTGTTAGGAAGTTCGGACATGGGGGGTGAAGGGGGACTAGGAATTAGGGACTAGGAATTAGGAGTTAGGAAGTGGGATCGACGTAGCCCTGGATGTTTTCGGGGTCGAATTGCTTGAGGATGCGAGTAGCCTGGTTAGTGATGTTGGGCGAACCATTGACCACCACTAAATATTTGCCTGCTTTGAGACGATTACGGTAGGGGAGTGCGTCGCCGCTACCAAAAGCGAGTCCTACGCCACCGCCAATAAAATAGCTGCCCATTGCACCTGCGATCGCCCCAAAAACACCACCAATAAGGTGGTTGCCTAGAGAACCCGCCCAGTTGAATAGCTCAATCCCAGTCAGTGAGTTGAAGACAAAGCCTGAAATGAAGCCAAACGGCACTAGCCAGTAAGACATCAGCGTTGCTTGTTTTTGAGCCTGCTGCTTGGGGTCAATTAAGCCATACTCGTCAGCAGTTTTGTAGCCCTTGCCTAAAATGCTGACCTTCTCCATAGGCAATCCTTCTCTTTCAAGGGCGGAGTAGGCTTCTTCTGCCTGAATGCGGTCTGGTAGAACGGCGATCAAATAGTTCATATCTCAAGCACGATAGGAGCTTGTAGCTTTAATAATCAGGATACTAAAGCTTGG
Organism: Oculatella sp. FACHB-28; assembly: GCF_014696015.1. NCBI lineage: Bacteria > Bacillati > Cyanobacteriota > Cyanophyceae > Oculatellales > Oculatellaceae > Oculatella > Oculatella sp. FACHB-28. The sequence continues at coordinate 61,578 of NZ_JACJPJ010000086.1, forward strand.
CTGCTTGATTTAAGAAAAAACTTGGACTTGGAAGTTTAGCGTCAAACCCAAATTTCTCCTTGGCGTACAAATCATCTGGAGTATTTATGGTTTGACAGTTGTTTTCTTAGCTCGGCTGTATCGCAATTTCAATACCAAGATAATTGAGGACAAGACCAAGGTTACGATATTTGCCAAGATTACGGGCAGATCATGAACGTAAGTTCCGTAAATGAGCCAAAGGACAATGCCGACACAGAGCGTGATCAACATGCTCCAGGAGAGGTCTTCGGCTGATTTTGACTTCCAAGTTTTGATTAACTGGGGCAGATAAGCAATGGTGGTCAAAGCTCCTGCCACGAGTCCCAGAACAGTTGTAAAATCCGTCGTTTCTAGAACTTTTGCAAAATCCATAGGTGGGTTAAAAGAACGATTAGAGGATGGTTGTGAGTATAGAGGTGAGCAGATCAATTGAGAGCTTGCAAACCAATCTATAGTCTGCCTGCGATCTTAAGTCTGCCCGCAATCTTAAATTTTTTGTCGATAGAATCGATTGTAAACACAACTACAGAATTGTGGAAATTCGTCGCAAGGGTGAGAGTGCCCGTAAATATGACTATGTCTATTCAGCAATATATGCGGGTGCTACGGCTATTTTGGGGAGCGGCGATCGCAGCCGAGTTAGAATACCGCCTCAATTTTCTAATTGCTGCACTCACTAGCTTGTTTAGTCTGACGGGCAGCTTGTTTTCACTATTCCTGTTTTACCGAACGGGCTATACCTTTGAAGATTGGTCGTGGGAAGAAGCGCTAATCGTACTGGGTATGTTCACGCTATTGCAAGGGTTTGCGGCAACTTTTTTAGCCCCCAACCTGAATCAGATTGTGCGGCAGGTTCAGGAAGGAACGTTAGATTTTGTGTTGCTCAAGCCAATTAGCTCCCAGTTCTGGCTGTCTACTCGCACGGTTTCCCCTTGGGGATTGCCGGACTTGATTTTTGGCGTGATTCTAATTGGTTATGCGGGCGGGCGTTTAGGGCTTGACGGAAGTAACTATTTGCTAGGCGTAGCCCCAATCCTGCTGGGTTTTCTGAGCCTTTATAGTCTCTGGTTTATGCTGGGTGCAACGAGTATTTGGTTTGTCAAGATTTACAACGTGACCGAGGTGCTGCGTGGGTTGTTAGAGGCGGGCAGATTCCCGATGGTGGCTTATCCAGTTGCCTATCGGGTTTTCTTCACCTTTGTGATTCCGGTTGCTTTCTTGACAACAGTTCCTGCAGAGGCGTTGCTCAACCAGTCCGAGGTGGAGTGGGTATTGGGTGCGGCTGGATTGGCGATCGCCCTCCTCTTTGCCTCACGCCAATTCTGGCGGTTTGCTCTGCGTTTTTATACCAGTGCATCTTCCTGAATTTCTGGACAACCACAAAAGCTTGGGATGCGATTGAATCGCGTCCCAAGAGGGAAACCAATAAGTTTAGGTTTTAGCGGGGAAACGTTGGTAGTTTAACCGCAGCTAAAGATTCAATCTTTTTAGATGTTCGCAAGGGATAGACGATTGGTGACGGCCAATTTGAATGGGTGGTGAAGGCAGCAGGTACCTTTTGCTCCGATTCACTGGTTTTAAGGTCAGACGTGTCGGGTGCAGATATGAACTCTTCAGCAGGCGTTGCTTGGGCAGAGGAGAGCAGCAGTCTGGCTATCGAGATTCCCTGAGCAATTTGTTGCTCTACATCCAGCGATGTCGATTGAGGCTGATTTGAAGGGGTTTCTGCGGGTAAATCGCTCAGTGATGGAGCAGGCTGAGGTTCTGAAGATGGGGCGATCGCCTCAAAAGAATCAAAATCGTCCGATACGCTGACCTTCACCACGTCATCCGTTGAAACATCGATCAGGCGAGCTAGGTCTTGCCAAAGTGCGTCTTCAGCGTCGCTTGATTGCGACGGTACAGATTCTTCAGAAAAGGTTGGGTTTGTGTGCAGATCGTTCTCAGCCGCTTCTACTGAAATTGGAGCTGAAATTGAGGTTTCTGAGGATGTCGCTGGATAATCTACCTGCTGAATCTCTGAGCGCGTTTGGTCTGCTTGGGGTAATTTTGGCGCTAAGTTAGCAGATTTCGGCTGGGACGCTGCCTCATTCCACCAACCCGCAGATTTTTTCAAATCATAGCTGAGAGGCTGCAAGTTGACAGGGGTAGCAGCGTTACTCGCTGTAGACGGCGGCTCGGTCGGCAATTCAATGGCTGGTTCATCTGATGCAGACGAATCGGGATGAATAATGGAAGCCAAAACTGTGGGAAGGTCTAATGCGGCGGCGGCAAGCGGATGAAACTGGCGGCTATCCTGTGTCTCTACCTGAGACCGTAGAGATATCTGTGTCTCATCTAGATTTTCCAGTTCACCTACATTTAGATCGCCTAGATCGCCCAAAAATTGCGGTTGAGCAGACCAGGGCTGAATTCGTTTTGCTTTAGGCAGAAAAGATTGGGGTGTAGAGGAGTCGTGTTTGTCCTCGGAGGGAGCGATCGCCTCCACCGCTTGTTCCTTTACCTCATAGCTAGGAGGCGGCACTTCCAGGCATTTCTCTAGTGCTGCTTTGAACTGGAGCGTGTACTGTTGTTGGCGCTGAAGGCGGGCATGCAAATCACGACAGGCAGTTTCAGACTGGGTCAGTTGATGAGATTGCTCACTATAGCGCTGCTGAGTTAGAGCGCACTCTCGCTCTAATTGAGCCACCCGTTCTTGGCTGCCCTCTAGTTGTTCAGTCAGGGTTTCGATCAAAATTTGCTGACGCTGGTTCGTCTGCTGAGCAAACTCTAAATCTTGAGAAAGTTGGGTGATTTCAGCTTGGGCGGCAATCAGTTCTTGGGTGATTTGGCTAGATGTCTGATGGGCATCAGAGGCTTGAGACGATCTATTTGCTTGGGACTGAGCTTTTTGACTGCGCTCCAGCGATTCTTCTAGCTGTGATACGCGATCGAGCAAAACGTCATTGCATTGGTTTAGCTCTTGAATCAGAGCAATCAGGTCGGCGATCTCAGGCGGTTCGATCGAGTTACCCGCTCCAGTTGACCATAAATGAGCTGCACTGGGAGTTGGAGTTGCCTGAGCGAGCCAATCGAGCGGCGGTACATCATCCGACGAATAGATCGACTGACGCTCAATTGCATCTGCGCTCACGGCATTAGGAAAATCGACTGTTTGCCAGTCTTGCCAATCCTCAACTTGAGTTTCTGCAATTCCATCCGTGTTAGTTTGATCTGCATTTGCCGAGTTGTCCCAGATTGAATGAGGTGGTGTTTGTTTTTGGGATGGATCAGATGGAAGATTTGCTTCACTCATAGCTCTAACTCGTGGCTTGGGGTCAAGGAGAATTTGGAGAACGGGTATCGCACCCTAATTCAGGCAGTGCTGCTTAATATTTCAGGGTAAACCAATTAAAACTCACTGGTGCGATCGCTGAAACGATATTTTATTGCTTACAATTGCTTGCAATTTTGCTACTTAATCTAAACTGATTTAATCAAGATTCCAATAGTTTTGATCAAGATTCCAACACTTACTTAACTCGGTTTCCCTACACAAGGTAGAAGGACAGATATAAAAGCTGGGAGAGCAACCTACAGGTTGCTCTCCCAGCTTTAGTGATGTGTTTAATTATGGCTGCTTGAATTAATCAAGAAATTTGATTGTTTATCTGGTGCACGCCCTCTTCGGGAGCTATCGCGTTGAGGCGGGAAGAGAGAGGGTTGGACGAGGCGAGGGCTGAGGATTTGCTCCATTACCATTCCGGTGACCGTTGCCGTTTTGAGTAGCAGGCTCATCGGTTAGCAACAATTCCCGAATCAGACGGGCAGCAGCACGCTGAGCCAATCCCCCTGCAATTTGTTGACCCATCTGCTGAGTTTCGGGTTTTGTAATCAGGCGAGGCAGTTTGCTAACCAGTTGCAGCGGATCAAACCCAGGTGTTTCCTGCAAAATGTCGATAATGCGGGTGAGATGTTCCAGATTTTTTTGGTCATTGGGGGCGATCGCTGGTTTTGCCCCATTTGACCCATTCAACCCAACGCGCTTACGCAGGCTATAGGCAAGGTTGCTGACGGTATTCCGCCCAAACACATCAATTCCCTTGACGATTTCTCCGACTAGCTGCTCGCGGATGAACTCTCCTCGCTCTGAGAACAGGAAGTCTAGTGTCTGGTCAAGCACCTGATTAAAATCATAGTCTTGACTGTCACGAGCGTTGCGAAGCAGGTTTTCTAACCGATTCCAGCGGAAGCTACCCTCTTTGAACAGCAAATCTCGTAGAGAGGATCGAAGCTGTGGAGAGGGGTCAGTGAGCAACCGCTTGGCAACATAGGGGTAAGCCTTGCTCAGCACCTTGAAGTTTGGATCTACATTGATCGCAATTCCTTCCAGGGTGACGAGCGATCGAATAATCAGGGCATAGTAAGCAGGCACCCGGAAGGGAAACTCATACATTACTTCCGAGAGCTGATCGGTCATGCTCTTGAAATTTAGTTCTGCCACACTTGCACCCAAAGCACCATCAAACACATTGGCAAGCGCTGGAATAATCGGAGTTAGGTCAGTTTCTGGTGAGAGGAAGTCTAGCTTAACGTAGTCTTTAGCAAGCCCCTCATAGTCTCGATTGACCAGGTGTACAACTGCCTCAATCAGTCCATAACGTTGATAAGGCTTGACCTCGCTCATCATGCCAAAGTCGAGGTAAGCTAGCTTGCCATCGGTAGTTGCCAGCAGGTTACCAGGATGAGGGTCAGCGTGAAAGAAACCATGCTCTAGCAGCTGCCGTAGAGAACACTGAACCCCAACCTCAATTAAATATCTGGCATCAATTCCTTGACTCAGCAACACATCGGGACGGGTAAGCTTTGTGCCCGTAATCCATTCCATCGTCAGCACGCGCCGCTGAGTGTACTGCCAATAAATTCGAGGCACATAGATATCGGGCAAACGTCCGTAGAGCTGAGCAAACTTTTCGGCGTTTTTGCCTTCTTGGGTGTAGTCCATCTCCTCAAAGATGCGGGCACCAAATTCATCCATGATGCCAACCAAGTCGCTGCGCACTTGCTCAGACTTGCTTGCCCAGATCGCTAGCTGCCGAAGAATGTAAATGTCTAGCGTAATTCGCTGAGCCAGACCAGGACGCTGTACCTTGACGGCTACCGTTTCACCGCTTTTTAGCTTGCCTTTGTAAACTTGTCCCAGTGAGGCAGCCGCGATGGGATTTGGCGAAAGCTCAGCGTAAACATTCTCAGGGCGATCGCCCAACTCTTCTTCAATAAACCGGAAAGCCACTTCATTAGGAAAGGGTGGCAGTTGATCCTGTAGCTTTGTCAACTCCTCCATATAAAGCGGCGGAATCAAGTCAGGACGGGTAGACAGAGCCTGCCCCACCTTGATGTAAGCCGGACCAAGGCTTGTCAGAATTTCTCTCAACCGAGCCGCTCGACGAAACTGATTGCGCCCAACAGTGCCCCAACGCTTGTCCCAAAATAGCCGTAGACCAAGCCCCAAGAAAGGCAAAATAATGCTAACCAGCCTTGCCCATACCTGAAACGGACGAGTGCGGTAGTGGGCAGCGATCGCCACTGGGTCGTATCGCAGAGCCGCATCTGTATCCATCAGGTCATTCACCTGAACGGATTTCAAATGCTCTTCGGGTGCAGGATGATTTTCGATTGCGATCGCCTCTAGCTGGGTTACGTCCTGGGCTGTGGAAGTGACTACGGTAGGCATAGTGTAGAGAAGGTAAGGGTGAGCAGTCTGGACTCTAAGCCACGTGGGGTCGGTCTAGCATCCATGCTTCTAGGAGTCAGGGCAGAACAGCCCATGTAAAGCATTGTAACAACAGGTTTAGTAAGAACTACATCTTCTTTTAACAAATAGACATTATCAAAGCGGTGCCTCCAGGAATTTTCGGTTGCGTTAGAAAGACTTCCCATGCCCCAACGGGATCGCCGTTAGAAACACCTACAGTCCTGCAAACTGCTACTAAACTGAATAAGTACAGGATAAGTACAAGCGTTTAGAAACATCATTCGAGAGATCGAGAGTTAGGGACTGGGGGGTTAGTTCCAAAACTCTGATTCTGATTTAGAACTTGAGACCTCGTATCCCAGAAATCAGTCCCCTCCAAATTTCTAAGTCCTAGCCCCTTTAGAATCACTCAATTCTTTGCCCTGTGGCATCTTTCCCTCTGGTCAATTTTGATTCATGCTGATCTCTCTTCAGATTGAAAATTTTGCTTTAGTTGACCGCCTGGATCTGAAATTCGGTTCAGGATTGAACGTCCTAACTGGAGAAACGGGCGCAGGCAAATCAATCATTCTCGATGCTCTAGATGCGGCTTTAGGTGGCAAGGTGACGGGTCGAGCAATCCGCACTGGAGCCGATCGCGCCCTGATCGAAGCTAATTTCAAGCTCAGTTCATCTCTAGCTGCCTGGTTAAAAGAGCAGCAAATTGAATTGGTGGATGAAACAGTCTTGGTGTGTAGCCGAGAACTGACCGTCAACCGGGGTAATGTTCGCAGTCGCTCTCGCTTAAACGGGGTGCTGGTGAACAAACAGCAGATGGAGGCACTGCGCGATCACCTGGTAGAAATCACCGCCCAAGGGCAAACCGTGCTGCTGGGGCAGTCTAGCCTCCAACGGGAATGGTTAGATGCTTTTGGCGGTGCCACCCTGATGCGACAGCGAGAAACTGTAGCGACTGCCTATGCCGCAGCTCAGCAAGCCCTTCAGGCACTCGAAAAGCGTCGTCAGTTTGAACAACAGCGACTTCAACAGCTTGACCTGTTTGAGTATCAGGCAAAGGAATTAAATGCGGCTAACCTGAGTGACCCCAATGAACTGACTGACTTAGAGCAAGAACGCCAACGACTCAGTCATAGTGTTGAGCTTCAGCAGCAAAGCTATCAGGTATATCAGGCACTCTATCAAAATGACGCTGGGTCAGAAGCTTGTGCTGATCTACTGGGCAAAGCCGAGGGGCTACTCACAGACATGGTGCGCTATGACCCCGAGATACAGTCGGTACTAGACTTAGTGACCGATGCGCTAGCGCAGGTAGAGGAAGCCGGACGGCAAATCAATACTTACGGGGAAGACCTAGAAACTGACCCGGAGCGGCTGCAATTTGTTGAGCAACGGATTATTGAGCTGAAGCAGATTTGCCGTAAGTATGGCCCAACTTTGGGAGAAGCGATCGCCTACAGTCAAAAGCTCCAAACTGACTTGGCAGAATTAAACGGTGGCGCTCAGTCTACAGAAGTTTTAGAGCAAACCTATCAAACCCGTCAGGCAGAATTGCTGCAAGCTTGCGATCGCCTAACTGAGTCGCGTCGAACGACCGCCCAACAGCTAGAGACGCTATTGCTCAGCCAACTAAAGCCGCTAGCAATGGACAAAGTCCAGTTTCAGGTGAACCTTGCTGCGGTTTCCCCTAGTGCAACCGGAGCTGACCGGATTACGTTTCTGTTTAGCCCCAACCCTGGCGAACCGCTGCAACCGTTAACTGAAATTGCCTCAGGCGGGGAAATGAGTCGATTTTTGTTGGCGCTAAAAGCTTGCTTTTCTCAGATTGATTCGGTCGGCACAATGGTGTTTGACGAAATTGATGTGGGAGTTTCGGGACGGGTGGCACAGGCGATCGCCGAAAAGCTGCACCAGCTTAGCCAAAACCATCAGGTGCTTTGTGTGACTCACCAGCCTATCGTAGCGGCGATGGCAGACGCTCACTTCCGAGTAAATAAGCAAGTGATTGACCAGATTCTCAGCAATGGCAAGGCGATCGCCGCTGACACAAGTAAAACCGAAGACGTCAGAACGGTTGTCCGAGTTGCTGCACTCGACGACCAGCAGCGACGCGAAGAATTAGCCCAACTAGCAGGTGGACAGACTGCTCAAGAGGCGATCGCCTTTGCTGAGTCGCTGCTTAATCAGGCCGCGAATGCCCGCCTAACTCACGCCACTCCATCGCTTAACTCCAACACTTCCCCACCAAAATCAAGAACAGGACGCAAATCTCGCGCCAAAAAAGCTTAGATAAAAGCCGAATCTTTGAAGATTCAAAATTAGGATAACTGCTTTTAGAACTTCTAATTTTGAGTATTTGATCTGCTTATTTTCTTTCAAAATTCCTCCTTGGATAGATGCACACTCAAGCAACCTGAAAAGCCTCAAACATATCTAGCTTGCTTCGTATACTTAGTTGCTCAGGGGCAATCCAATCGTATTGGTGTCACATTTCTACAACAACTGGATAGGCAATGCATCTTAGGTTGCAAAAAGTCTCTCGCTAAATTAAACCCAGCGATGGATTCAAATGCTTGCTTTTTTAAGCAACAGTGAGCAGTTAGCACCTTATCTGAGAGGAATGATTAATGAGCGTCCAAAATCGTCTCGTTTCGCTTAAACAGCTGATCAGCCTCGGCGCGATCGCGGGCACTAGTGTTTTCTTTGGGTTTCCTGCTCTAGCACAATCCAACGTCAATTCCGATGCTTCTACTAACACTATTCTGGCCCAAGCAGAATCTACAGGAGATGATTTTGAGCTTTCTCCAGAAGGCTTCGAGATTCTTTGTGAGCGCTTTCCACTCAATTCCCGTTGCGAAGGAACCGCTGGCTCTGGAAGTGGTGGTATATCAGGCTCCGCTGGAGATCCAAACACAGATACGTCTGATCCACCTATTGAGCCAGGAAATGCACCTTCTGATGACTCAGAGGGCGGTACACAGCAGACTTCTCCTAGCGATGAGTCTGATGGGTTAGGCACACCATCTGACAGCTCAAACGATGGCATTCCCGAATCGCCTTCAGACCCCAACACCGACACAACAAACCCACCTTTTGACCCTGGCAATGCTCCTTCAGACGATTCGGAAGGTGGTACACAAGAGCGTCCTGGTGACCCATCAGGTGGCGGGATGATGCAGTCCCCTGGCGGAACAATGTCTCCTGGTGGAGCACCTCTCGATAACCGCCCTCCAGCTGCCGAGCCAGATGACTCTACAGTTCCTCCAACCGAAAACGAATAGCGGTTGAGGAACAGTAAATCCGAAGGTGCCACTTGAGCAACTTGTCAAGTTATCGTTCAGCCTTTTAGAATCCTTTCCAAACGGGTTCTTAGAGCTACTCAGTTATAAAGTGTAGCCATACAGGTTAGGACAAAAAAGGGAGGCAGGACTTAGTCCTGCCTCCCTTTTTTGTCCTAACTTAAGTCACTAGCACTGCAAAAGCGTGGGGCTGATTAGTGCTCCACGCTTTTGCAGAATAAGATGTGGCTGTAGCCGCAAAGGCTATATCAACGTTTGAAAACAGTTCCTAAAATCGGTTAAGGACATTGCGCGGAACGCCCGTACGAGGTTTTGTACGGGTCTGTCTGTTCAAGAGAAACTACTGGGCAGGCATTGTCCACCAGGCGAGTGCATAGTCCTGAGTGGGAGCGTTGACGCGATCGCGATATACCACACGAATCTTGTACTGTCCGGTTTCGGGCACTTCGTGGAAGATGTGCTCAACACTATCAACCTCGCTTACAGATGACCAGATACTATCTGAAATATCATCATCTTCAGCCCGCATCAGGTAAATATCCAGGTTGTTTAAGCCTGCATCTTCAAACAGTTCTCCCAGATCATATTCCTCACTGCTATTTGCATCTTGCAAGGACACTTCACGATCCCAGGTCAGCGTCGCTGACACAAAGCTGCCACCCTGGAGCGGCTGCTCTAGCACATAATCCTGAAATTCGCGTGCGTCTGAGCTGTCCCCAACCGTGCGATAGTCCCAACCGATCGCCGGAACTGGTTCGTCAGGACTCCACTGTCCAGGACTAAACTGCTGATAAGCGCGGAATACATTCAAATGTCCCGTACCAATTTCAGCATCTAGGGGAAGTGACGGATCGCGATAAGCGTCAGAGTCAAGCCAGGTTTTGTTGTTTTGCATCAGCATGGTACGGCTCATCCCCAGACGCAAACCGTCGCCGCTGTCTTGGATCTTGTCGGCAGAGTTCATTAACACCGCTTTGGTGACTTCATGGCGACGGGCATCTAGACTCCAGTTGGGCTGATTGGTACTGATCTGGCGATCGCCATGCTGATGCAGCAGCGCCACTGCTGCCGTAACGTGCGGTGCCGCAAAGCTGCTACCGGTTGCCCGGATGATGCTGCCATCAGGGTTAAACATCTCGATGTTGGTGCCAGGAGCGACCAGGCTAACCGAGCGACGTGGTCCAACGTTGCTCTCAGAGTCAGGCGATCGCCCAAGCACCGTTGCAGGTTCGCTACCCAGGTTGGAATAATCGACTTTCGAGAATACTCCATTAACCTGAGTCGAATTTGCGATCGTCATGCCGTTAAAGTTATCTGTTGGAATCGGAATACCACCTGTTCCTTGATTTCCAGCGATCACATACAGGACATCGTGAAACGATGATGACCAATCAACACATTGCGTCAGCAGCGCATTCCCATCCAAAACTGCATCCGGGCGCGGATCTTGAACCAGCGATTCGCCAAAGCTGAAATTGATCGCCCGCACTTGTCCACCATCCTGCATTGCCACCATTTGAGATGACAGACACTCTTCTGGCTGCCCGCTGCGCTCAACGATCCCCACTGCTGAAGAATAGAGAGTTGCATCAGGCGCAACTCCTGTCAGGTATTTGTCCTCGCTAACCATGACGCTGGCAACATTGGATGCATGACCATCCACATAGTCATTTGCCTGCGCTCGGTCGTCTCGAAAAAAGACTTGTCCGACCTGCACTACATTGTTATTAACAGCAGCTTTATCCAACCCAAACTGAGCGGGACGACCAATCTCAACCTGACCAATCGAAATTTTGCTGCCCGTCAAGTTGTAGGGAGCAGCGTGCAGCCTGAGTGCATCAATGCCTGCTTCCCCAACCGAAACTGCTAAACCCCACACTGGCGTTGCTAAAAGGGAAGCGGAAAAGCCCCCAATTAACCATCCCAGCCTTTTCACCATTCGCTGCTGCACGGAAGTCTCTCCACAAAAAAATAAATTTCGTGTGAATCTGAGCCTTTGGGGATCAAGTTTTCGAGGGCTTGGGAGCACGCTTTGTTAAACTAACATTACGAGACCAGGACGCAGGAGACATCGTAGCCATGACCCAAGCCAATTCCCACAAGTCAGTTGTTATTGCCCCATCTATCCTATCAGCAGATTTCAGTCGCCTGGGAGATGAAATCCGGGCTGTTGACCAAGCAGGAGCCGATTGGATTCACGTTGATGTGATGGATGGTCGGTTTGTACCTAACATTACGATTGGTCCGCTGATTGTGGAAGCAATTCGGCCGGTTACGCAAAAGCCGCTGGATGTCCACCTGATGATCGTTGAGCCAGAAAAGTACGTTGAAGATTTTGCCAAGGCGGGAGCTGACCATATTTATGTTCACGCTGAGCATAATGCTTCCCCACACTTGCACCGCACTCTGGGTCAGATTAAGGAACTCGGTAAGAAGGCAGGCGTTGTGCTAAATCCCGGTTCTCCTCTAGAGCTAATCGAGTACGTGCTGGAACTGTGCGACCTGGTGCTAATCATGAGCGTTAACCCAGGGTTTGGCGGTCAAAGCTTCATTCCTGAAGTGCTGCCCAAAATCCAGAAGCTGCGCCAGATCTGCAATGAGCGAGGACTCGATCCCTGGATTGAGGTAGACGGCGGGTTGAAGGCAAACAACACCTGGCAGGTTTTAGAGGCAGGCGCAAATGCAATTGTTGCCGGTTCAGCCGTTTTCAAGGCAAAAGATTATGCTGAGGCGATCGCCGATATTCGCAACAGCAAACGCCCCACCCCTGAGCTAGCTAAAGTCTAGACTCTACACTCTGGCAATTAAGCAGAATTTTGGTAACTGTCTTACAAAAGCTCCAGCTTCTTTCCAACTTTTAGGAAGCTGGAGCTTCTCATTTGCATTATCAATCTCAAGCTTGATTGCAAGTACAGGTAGATTTCATCTCAGAGCCTTAATTTTGGGTTGCATTAAGGAATCACCAAATCCGCAATTAACGGCAGATGGTCAGAATCCACATCTCGCCCTGTGTGAATTGCTGCAACTTTAATATCTGAACTAACCAGACAGTGATCAATCGGAATTTGCAGCAGCCGATGTAGCAAATTGGGCAGCACAGCATAGGTTCCTGGCATGGGCCAGGTCGGTAAGACTCCAAACCCTCGTCGCGCATTCTGCAAACCCGTATTCCGCACAAATCGCTTGTAGTAAGGCGACCACATTGTGATGTTCAAATCTCCGAGCAAGACAATAGGCGTTTCAAGCTGCTGAACGTACTGCCCAATTCGGTCAAGCTGAAGATTGCGAGTATGGAAAAAGCTGCGCCGCACCGGAGGAAAGGGATGAGCCGCGACCAGTGAAATTGATTGGCCCTCAACTGTCAGATTTGCCAGGATGCTAGGATTTCCATCCGTTTCAAAGAAGTCGATCGCAGCATTTGCTAATGGAAAGCGACTATAGACTGCAATTCCAAAGTTGTAAGGATTTGCCTGTCCAAACTCATAAGGAAGAATATCCTTGAGGTTCTGAAGTTGCGCTACCCAGGTATCATCGACCTCCAGAAACACTGCAATATCTGGCTTTTCTTCCCTCACCATCGTCAACACCTTTTCATAACTGCGGTTTCTAGTGTTGATGTTTGCCGTGAGCACCCTCAGTTCTGCTGCTGCTGCACTTCGACTTAGCGGGTTGTACCAGGGCAGTATGGGTGTGGAGAGCAATGCAACACAAAACAGCGCAATTAGAATAGGTACCTTTCGTCGAGTTAGAAATAGCAGCAGCAGCAAAATTAGACTGAGCAGAAAATATTGCAGCCTGAAGTGAGACAACAGTTCTAGGACTTGAGTCCAGCCGCGATCGCTCACCAGCGCAATCAGCGTAATCCCAACTATCGCCAGACTCAGTACAACTGAAAAAATCGCCGAAAACTTACCCTTTGGGCTACTTTTTCTGTGTAAACTCATTATTCATCCAGTTCTACTGAAAGTCACTTACTGATTCTGAGCTTCAACCTGTTGAGTCTCAATTCCTGTACTGCCTCACAAACATGGCTGTTTTCAATATCCCTACGTGACCTACGACAACACCCTCAAATATCTGGTTGAGCAATTTCCAGATCAATTCGTGCGCTGGCTGCTCGGCTCAGAGCCAGACGAGATTCAAATTCTTAAGACCGAGCTGAGCCTTGAACCTATTCGGGCTGATGCCGTGACGTTTCTTAAAACTACCAGCCAAATCCTGCATCTAGAAGTGCAAACTCTGCCATCCTCTACGCCACCACTGCCGCTGCGAATGCTCGACTACTGGGTCAGGCTGCAGCGGCAGTATGGCTGTGATATCGAACAGGTCGTCATTTTTCTCAAGCCAACCACTTCAGAACTAGCATTTGCCGAGCAGTTTACAGCACGGAATACCTCACACCGCTATCGGATCATTCGTATGTGGGAGCAGCCTCCTGAGCCTCTGCTGGCGGCTCCCGGACTGTTACCCCTGGCGACTCTGGCGCAAACCAATTCGCCCCAGCAACTTCTCGAACAAGTCGCTGCACAAGTGAATATGATTGAAGAAAAGGCTCAACAGCAAAGCATTACTGCTTGTGTGCAGCTATTAGCGGGACTGATTCTAGACAAAGAGTTGATTCAACAGCTTTTTCGGAGGGACATCATGCGGGAATCTGTGATTTACCAAGAAATTCTTCAGGAAGGCAGAGAGGAAGGCAGAGAGGAGGGCAGACAAGCTCAACTAAACTTGGTATTGCGTTTGCTGCATCGCCAACTCCGCGAACTGAATCCCGACCTTCAAGCTCAAATTGAGGCGCTGTCGCTGGCTCAACTCACCGAACTGGGGGAAGCATCGCTGGACTTTGTGAGTGAAGCAGACCTAGTGAATTGGCTGGATTCAGACGAAACCCCGAAGTAAATACTAGAATGCTTCTGTCGCCTGATTGCTGAACGATCCATGACTGATGCTGCATCTATGTCGAATCCTGTAGGTGACTTGCCAGAGCGCTTGGTCAAGCATGAGGTGCGCTATGCCGACCATCGAGTAGTCAACCGGGACGATTTGACTCCGATGATGCGTCATTATGTGGAGCTAAAGGATCAGTATCCCCATGCGCTGCTGCTGTATCGAGTGGGGGATTTTTTTGAAACATTTTTTCAGGATGCGATCGCCGTTTCCCGCGAGATCGAGATCGTCCTCACCAGCAAAGATGCAGGCAAAGAAATTGGGCGCGTTCCCTTAGCCGGAATTCCCCATCATGCGCTCGATCGCTACTGCACCATGCTGGTTGAGAAGGGCTATGCCGTTGCCATCTGTGATCAGCTTGAGGATGCTGCCGAAGCGCAGGGACGGCTGGTACAGCGAGATGTCACCCGTGTAATTACCCCCGGCACGGTGTTAGAAGAGGGGATGTTGGTTGCCCGTCGCAACAATTTTTTGGCGGCTGTAGTAATTGCGGCAACCCATTGGGGGTTAGCTTATGCCGATGTTTCAACAGGCGAATTTCTGACAACGCAATCGAGCAATCTGGAGCAGTTAACCCAGGAATTGATGCGGCTCCAGCCGTCTGAGGTGCTAGTACCCACGAATGCACCAGATTTGGGTGGGTTACTGCGCCCAGGAGAAAAGTCCGATCAGGTTCCAGACTGCTTGCCGCCGCAGTTGTGTTATACCTTGCGATCGCAATCTCCCTTTACCCAAAGCGAAGCTCGACAGCGTTTGCTCGAACGATTTCGGGTGCGATCGCTGGAGGGCATGGGCTGTGAACACTTGCCGCTAGCTGTCCGTGCTGCTGGAGGATTGCTGGAATATCTGGAAGACACCCAAAAGCAAAACCAGGTATTGCTTCAGCCACTTTGCACCTATACCTTGACCGAATATCTCACCCTCGACCACCAAACCCGCCGCAACCTGGAAATTACTCAGACTGCCAGAGACGGCACCTTTCATGGTTCGCTATTGTGGGCACTCGATCGCAATGTTACGTCAATGGGTGGACGGGCATTGCGCCGCTGGCTGCTGCAACCACTGCTAGACATTGCGAGTATCCAGTCTCGCCAGGATACGATCGCCGAATTAGTCAGCAATGGAGCGCTGCGGCAAGACCTCCAGCAGTTGCTTAAGCAAATTTATGACCTGGAGCGACTCACTGGACGGGCTGGTTCTGGCACGGCTAATGCGCGTGATTTGGTGGCGATCGCTGACTCGCTCGAAAAACTGCCCGACTTGGCACAACTTGTTGCCTCAGCCCGTTCCCCCTATTTGACTGCCTTACAAACGGTTTCCCCAGTTTTAGAACAGTTGGGGCAACGATTGCGATCGCATCTGGTCGATCGCCCGCCGCTCTACCTCACCGAAGGTAACCTGGTTCGCTCTGGAGTAAATCCCCAGTTAGATAACCTGAGACGGCAGGTTGAAGTAGACCAGCAATGGCTCACGCAGCTTGAGGTCACAGAACGTCAGCGCACAGGCATTCCCACCCTAAAAGTCAGCTTTAACAAAACCTTTGGCTACTACATCAGTATCTCTCGCGCCAAATCGCAGCAGGCACCGGACAACTACATCCGTAAGCAAACGCTGACCAACGAAGAACGCTATATTACCGCTGACCTAAAAGACTGCGAGACCCGCATTCTCAATGCCCAGCAAGATCTGAATCGGCTGGAGTACGAAATTTTTAACGGCTTGCGTGATGAAGTCAGTGAACAAGCAGAATTGATTCGGGCTGTGGCAAAGGCGATCGCCGCTGTAGATGTACTAGCGGCTCTTGCGGAAGTCGCCGTCTACCAGGGCTACTGCCGTCCCCAAATCACCTCTAATCGCCAAATCTGTATCGAAAACGGCCGCCACCCAGTCGTCGAGCAGTCGCTTCCGACTGGCTTCTTCGTGCCGAATTCCACAAAGTTAGGGGCTGGTTTAGAAGAGGTTAGGGGCTGGGAGTTAGGGGCTAGTTCCGAACCTCGAACCTCGAACCTTGAACTTGAAAATTCAAAGTCTCAGTCTCTAACCCCCTCCGAAACGCTAGCCCCTAGCCCCCAGCCCCTAGCCCCGGACCTGATCGTTCTTACCGGCCCTAACGCCAGCGGCAAAAGCTGCTACTTGCGTCAGGTTGGTTTGATTCAACTGATGGCGCAGGTGGGAAGTTTTGTGCCTGCTCAGGCGGCAACGTTGAGTGTGTGCGATCGCATTTTTACCCGGGTGGGTGCGGTTGATGACCTGGCAACCGGACAATCTACCTTTATGGTTGAGATGAACGAAACCGCCAACATTCTCAACCACGCTACGCCAAAATCTTTAGTGTTGCTGGATGAAATTGGTCGTGGCACTGCAACCTTCGATGGGCTTTCGATCGCCTGGGCAGTAGCAGAACACTTAGCAACTGAAATTCGCGCCCGCACTATTTTTGCGACTCATTACCATGAACTCAACGAGCTAGCGTCTATTTTGTCTAACGTCGCCAACTATCAGGTGACGGTAAAAGAAATGCCTGACCAAATTATCTTTTTGCATCAGGTGCGCCCTGGTGGAGCCGATCGCTCCTATGGCATTGAGGCAGGACGCCTAGCTGGACTGCCTGCTAGTGTCATTCAGCGAGCGCGGCAGGTGATGGGTCAAATCGAAAAGCATTCACATATTGCGGTTGGGTTACGCAAAGGCAATTCTGGCAACTCGGTTCAGGAAAAGAACGGTAAGAGTAAAAGAGTTTCTGAAAAACCAGCGGACTTGGCTCAACTAGACATTTTCAATCCACGACTTTAAGCCGTCCAGACCGCAACCCATCAAAGACACGATTAACTTGAGTCTGCTCAGCAGGAGTCAAAACCTGCTTGGAGAGCAGTAATGACATAAATTTTGACTGATCGGCAGAGCTAATCTGACGGGCAGCAAACATTTGCTCTACAATTTGCTCAACCGATGCATCTGATAAACTCACTTCAACTCGCATCGCAACCTCAGCCTTTATGCTTCAATCTGCTTTACAGAAGGTTTGCAGAATCTTTAAATCCATTTCAGTTGATCCTGCCATACCTGACGGGCATTGAAATCCGAAGATACACAGGAGTATCGAAATTTGCCCATGTCCTGGTACGACAGGCTTGAACAAAGAATCTATTTCTGATAGCACCCTTTTAGCTGGGTTGGCGATCGCTCGGTTCCAGTTGCTTCAATCGGTTCTGCAAATCAACCTCGTCTTTACCCAGAATCACCTCTAGATTTGCCACTCGCTCTTCTAAATTCTTGGAAGGATTTGAATCACCCGTAGAAGATCGACTTCCCTGTCGCCAAATCGCGACTGTTCCAACGATCGCCCCTGTAATTACCCCCAACGGCAAAATTAAGCTGCCTTGCGTCAGGGAAACCAGGGGAATGCAAAGCGCTAGCATTCCCGTCGCAAAACCCCAAATCAGCCCAGTCGCCACAACTTGCTGTGTTTTTCCGTTTTGCGGTGTCATTGCTTCCTCTCCTGAATTAGTAATAGACTGAGCCGTCCTATCGTTTCACGAAACGATAGGGCGGTTTCCACTAAGTCTGAGTCGCTAACCCACTGAGATCAACACAAACGCGGATATCGCCATTG
This sequence comes from Oculatella sp. FACHB-28, assembly GCF_014696015.1. NCBI lineage: Bacteria > Bacillati > Cyanobacteriota > Cyanophyceae > Oculatellales > Oculatellaceae > Oculatella > Oculatella sp. FACHB-28. The sequence continues at coordinate 79,189 of NZ_JACJPJ010000086.1, forward strand.
GGTTCGACGTGTTCAACTTCAGTCGAAAAACGTAGCATTATTCCATTTATGGTACGGGATGTAGAGAGTTCTTCTACTGATTGCAGCAGCGATTCATAGAGCATCTGATCATGTTCTTGGGCGATCGCATTAATCACATTCCGCATCTGGTGTTGCTACAAGCAGAACAGAAATTTAACAGTTTGAGCTTCAACTGAGTTACTAAAACCGTAACCTCTGCCAAATTTTCTGCCACCGCTGCCATTGTGGAGCAGTAGATTTATTGACGTGGTGAGGAGTACGACATGAGTCAGCAGTGGTTTGGACGTCCTCTGATTGCTTTAGTTGGCGGCATGATTCTTTTAGGGTTAACCCTTGGAACAGCGGTTAAGTTTGGAAGACAGGCGATCGCCCAATCTCCTTCACCCTCTTCACCTCCTACCATGAATCAAACTGAAGGATCAGACGTAGATACAAGATTGGTTGCAGCGAATACTCGCTTTGGCTTCAAGCTGTTCTCTCAAATTCTGGAGCAGAACGGGGAACCAACGAATTTGATGGTTTCACCAACCAGCGTAGCGATCGCCCTCGCGATGACCTACAACGGAGCCAGCGGCACCACTCAACAGGCAATGGCAGAGGCTCTGGAACTGGAAGGAATGAGCCTGGAAGAAATCAATCAAGCTAATGCAGCTTTAGAATTGGCGCTGGAAAATGCTGATCCTGAAGTGCAGTTGGCGATCGCTAATTCCCTTTGGAGTAGAGAAGATACTTCATTTAACCCAGACTTTTTGCAGCGAAATCGCGACTTTTATAGCGCTGAAGTGGCTAGCCTGGATTTCACGAATCCCAGTGCGATCGCAACCATCAACAGTTGGGTTAATCGCAATACACAGGAAAAAATTTCTGAAGTTATTCAAGAAATTAACCCCAGTGTGGTTCTGTTTCTGATTAATGCAACTTATTTTAAAGGAAATTGGACAACGCCGTTTAATGCCGAATTGACGAGCGATCGCTCCTTTACCTTGCTAGATGGCAGTCAAAAACAGCACCCCACCATGTCTCAACGGGGTTTCTATGCCTACCTTGAAACCGACCAGTTTCAGGCAGTGAGTTTACCCTATGGTGAGTCTGAGCGGCTCAGCATGTATGTCTTTCTACCGCGTGAAAGCTCCAGCTTGACCGCTTTTCAGCAAAATCTCACCGCTGAGAACTGGGAAACCTGGATGAGCCAGTTTAGTAGAGAGGAAGGAGCAATCAGTCTGCCCCGGTTCAAACTGGAATATGAAACTCAACTTAATGAAGCCTTGCAAACGTTGGGCATGGCAGTAGCCTTTGATGCAGAGCAAGCTGACTTTTCGGGCATGAGTGATGAATCATTGTCGATTAGCCGAGTGAAGCACAAAACATTTATTGAGGTAAATGAGGAAGGAACTGAAGCTGCCGCAGTTACTTCAGTAGAGATGCAGTTGACCTCTGCCCCAGCGAATTCTCCATTTCAGATGGAAGTCGATCGCCCCTTCTTCTACGCGATTCGAGACAACCAGACAGAAACGGTTTTGTTTATGGGAACGGTGGTGGAACCGGAGTAAGGGAATTAGGGGTTAGGGGCTGGGGTTAGAATAGGGATGGAAAGGCTGCTGTGGTTGTGGTGTGGGCATCTTGCCCGCACATTTCCCGTTGAATGGGTCAAAGTCCGCAACGGTTTTTTGATTTTCCGTAATTCCGTTCCTTGCAAGGGTAGTTATCTCCCATGAAACGTGCCAACCCGTTTGTAAATCAGGATATTAGGCGCATTCAGACATTCATTTACCTGATTCCGGTGGTTGGCTTTTTCCCGGCACTGTGGACACTTTATCGACGGCAGGGCAGCCGTGAGCAACGGTCAGTGAGTCGGCTAGCAGTAACGTTGGCAACGGGTTGGCTATTTGGCTATCTGTTGCTGGGAACGGGTGCATCCGCTTCTCATGCCTGGGCATTACCGCTTTTGATTACCAGTAGTTTGCTGACCTCTGGCTATTTTCTTGTGAATATTTGGCTGATGGTGCGCCTGTGGCAGCGTAAGGCAATATGGCTGCCAGGAGTGAGCCAGGTGAGCGATCGCCTACCTTGAGTCGGCATCCCTACCACCTTTAGCAAAAACGCTGGTACCATGCTGCTGATAGCTGGAAAATCCTGTAAATCAGTCCCCAGTTGCTCACAAAGTGGTAGATTTTCTTGCAAACGTCCGCTTTGTAGCCTAATTCATCATTAACCTGTGCCCGAAATGTGCCCTCTCTGATAAACTTGCACCTTCAGACCTAGTACGTGTTGAGGAAGTTTGTGTCAACTCCAAAAGCTCATCACTCCCGTTCGCCACATCCTAGAATCCCTACAAAGAAACCTGCCAGACGTTGGCTGTGGCTCACGATGGGTTTGGGTGGAGTGGCGATCGCCTCAGCGACAGCAGGGGCTATGTTAGCAGTGTCTCTTGCCAGCACACCTCTGCTGCAAAGTGAGCTTACAGCCGAAGAAGCTGAAGTGTTTGACCAGGGCGATCGCATTTCTACAGGCATGAACTTCCGCCTGCCCCAGCTTACCCGTCCCGTTAACATCCTCGTGCTGGGAGTGAAAGTACTAAGCTCTGATGTTGAGAATCCTCCTGAAGAAGCCTTAGATTTGGGTTATCACTCACTGGTCAATTCCTTTGAGGGACTGTCAGACACTATGCTGCTGCTGCGGTTTAATCCTGAAACTAAGCAGTTGGTTATGCTTTCTATACCGCGTGATACCCGCACTTACATCGATGGACTGGGTGAAACCAAGCTCAATGCTGCTAACGCCTACGGTGGACCAGCCTTATCAGCAGAATCCGTCAGCGATCTCTTGGGCGGAGTCAGCATCGATCGCTATGTTCGCATTAACGTTCAGGGTGTAGAAAAGTTGATTGATGCTTTGGGCGGCGTAACGGTGTATGTGCCTCAAGATATGAAGTACACCGATGAGAGCCAGCACCTTTACATTGATTTGAAACAAGGTGAGCAGCACCTCAACGGTGAGCAGGCAATGCAGTTTTTGCGTTTTCGCTATGACGAAAAAGGCGATATCGGACGAGTGCAGCGTCAGCAAAGCCTGATTCGCTCCATGCAGGAGCAAGCGCTAAGCCCAGCTACACTAACTCGGTTGCCACAGATCCTTTCGGTAATCCAATCCCATGTGGATACCAACCTGGCGGTTGAGGAACTGGTGGCGCTGATGGGGTTTGCCGCTCAGAGCGATCGCTCAAATGTGCAAATGCTGATGCTACCCGGAGACTTCAGTGCTCCCGAGGACTACGAAGCTAGCTATTGGCTGCCTAACCTTAACCAGATTGACGAAGTGGTGAGCCAATATTTTGGCACTGGCACAAGCTACGGTAGCAGTTATGACTTTGACCCAGGATACTTAAGAGTTGCGATTCAAGATAGCACCGAAGATCCAGACGCAGTAGATAACCTGGTCAATGCGCTTTATGACATGGGCTATAGCAATGTCTACATCGACAACAGTTGGAGTGAGCCACTCAGTGAAACTCGCATTATTGCTCAGCAGGGAAATGTCGAGGGGGCTGAAGCTATTCAGCAAGCTTTGGGATTAGGCGAAGTGCGGATTGAAAGTACGGGCAGCCTGGAGTCTGATGTAACAATCCAGCTAGGCAGAGATTGGCTACAAGGGCAAAGCTCCAGTGATGAGGTTGATGGTGACGATCCATACAGCGAAGAGCAGTATGGCAACGAGCAGTATGACAGCGAGCAATACTAACCCATTACAGCCATCTCCCGATGGGTAAGCCATAGCGTAGGGGGCGTTCGCGAACGCCCCCTACAGGGATTTGTGGTTAATCCAAGTGGAAATGGCTGTAAGTAACGTGAGTTCGGGATAAGGAGGGGCGAAATAGATAGAGTTGAAAGTACCTAATTTTTAACTCATCTAACCGCCCCATGCTTAGTCTAGAATCCCTGTTCTGTCATGTCGATGA